>CAYPDN010000494.1:0-2794 GCA_964409445.1 uncultured Granulosicoccaceae bacterium | reverse complement strand
GTGATATGGCTTTGCGCCAAACCACTTTCAGCAAGTGCCTTGCGAACTCTGGCTTCCATCGCAGCACGTATGCCTTCATAAAGTACCGACTGCTCCGGATGCAGTGACACGCGATGAATAATTTCAGTCTTTGACGGCAGCTCTGATGCCACAGCATCTTTACTGCGGCGCATCACAAATGGCTTAAGGCGACTGGTTAATGCCTTTGACGCCAGCGAGTCCGCCGTTTTTTCAATCGGGTTTCTGAATGTACGATTGAAATTTTTCTGATCACCGAAAAAGCCCGGCATCAAAAAGCGAAACTGAGACCATACTTCACCCAGATGATTCTCAACCGGTGTACCCGTTAAGCACAATTTATGATTCGCTTTAACCTGGCACACGGCTTTTGCCTGTTTGGTCGCCGGATTTTTAATTGCCTGTGCTTCATCAAGGATCAAATAGTGGTATTCAGCATTGCTGTGGACGTCTTCATCACGTGACAGCAATGCATAAGTCGTTAGTAGCAGGTCGTATTGCTGCAGTGAGTCGAAGTGCTCCGAACGATCAGTACCATGCAGTACAACCACTTTTAAGTCTGGCGAGAATTTTTCCGCCTCGCGACGCCAGTTACCCATCAAGCTCGTGGGGGCAACTACAAGAGATGGCAGAGTCGCACGGCCACTCTGTTTTTCTACCAGTACCGTCGCCAGTGCCTGCACGGTTTTACCAAGACCCATGTCATCAGCAAGGATGCCACCGAATCCAAACTCACGTAAAAACTGTAACCAGTTCAATCCATCACGCTGGTAGTCACGCAGATCAGCGGTGAGCGTATCCGGCACCGGGATGTCTTCAATTCCTTTGAAGGTTTTAATCCGTTGCAGTAATTCTCCGAGCCTGCCAGATACTTCCCAGTCAAGGTTAACTTCGCCAACTTGCTCTATACCTTCGGCGATATCGCTTATCACGGTAGCCTGCAAGTCAGAGAATCGCAGTTTGCCGTCTTCGTGTTCGTGCATCTCTATCAGCACTTCAAGCACTGGACGTATGTGATGAATCGGGAATTCAATCAGTGTTTCTTCATCAAGCCACACAGTGGCCGACGCTTCAGGATCTTCAAGGTAGCGCGGCAGATCGGGTCCGACGCGCTCTACAAAGCTCGCAAGGATAGGTATCAGTGAGATCGACTGACCATCGATAATGAAATTCAGATCAAGATCGAACCAGTTGTTCGCAGGAGAGTGGTCAACATTCATCTGCCACTCTTTGGATGTGACTATGCGGAACTCGAACTCAGGTGTACGCTCAATGATCCAGCCATTTTGACGCAGATCAGACAACTTGCCGTCAATCAGATCCTGCCACAACACCATGTCACGCGAGGTCTTGGCTTCAACATTTAAAATGATCGTGCCTTTAGACTGACGTGTAGTCACCCACTCAGGCAGGTTTGATCCAGTCAGTTCATTGATTAGTGCAAGTTCATCTTCTGCAAGTCTTATCACTCGCACAAACTGTCCATCTGCCTGACGATGCAGAAATTCACTTTCGCCATCGATGGCCATCATGTGCGGTAACCGGGCGCCATCGTAGTCGACCAGAATTTCTGCATAGCGATGTGTGCCACCACTGTCTTTGCGCGCGGTTAAAACGACCACACCTCTGGGTTTCACACCAGCTATCTGTCGGATGTCGACCGCAGCCGGCAATGGCAGATCAACCGATTCAAGAGACTCGACCATCAGCTCGGAAATTCGCATCGCATCTTCTTCTGCCACTGGTGGCAGATACGGTACACCGGCGAGAAAACGCGGTGGTACATCAGTATCGATCACTCCACAACGAGCCGAGTCTGGAATCACATACCACGGCGGCTGCGTCGGCAGACAAACAAATGACTCATGACTACCGGTCAGTGACATTTTTAGCTTGCGCAGATCGTCGTTGCTGTCCTGCCATTCAGCACTGACGCTGCGATTGACATCAATTCTCAACGGTTTGCTGTCAAAGGCTTCGTAATAACAATTGCCGCTCTCTATCATCCAGCGGAACACCATATAGCCGTGCTCACCACTCAGGTGCAGACCGGACGGACTGTCTTTTAAACCAATCAGGGCATTGCATATGCGTGCATCGCGACTGGTCAGATCTGAAGAATCAAAGTGTCTTCGGTCAAGCGTTAACGGTGACGATTTACCGAGCCCGCCACTTCTAAGTTTACGAGCCGAAAAGGCAGCGACAGAATACCGTACATCCTGCTTCATTCTGGTTTGGCGAATACGGTAGAGGACAACGACACTGTCTACCGACAGTTGCTGGTCTTCCTGTTCCTTTTGGTTGTTGAGTGCATTTCGCCAGATCGCGACTGAATCTGCACTGGCGACCGGTGCTTCCTCACTATTTACCCAGGCATACAGTGCTGCACCGACGTGTACACAGTTGAGTCGTACCGGGCAATTACAAATACCACGCAGACTCAGGTTTTCACGACCACGAGTGACGTCAATTTTTAACTGATATTCGTTATCTTCGGAACCCTTAACTGTTGCTGTCAGAGTTTTAACACCATTGAAGTGCATTTGCTGCACGTGACCCGCGTCTGCGTAATCGCGCGCACGGGTGCGAGTGGATTCGTCAAACTCTATTTCACAGGCACGCAGCATGTCTGCTTTGCCAAACGGATTCGGCAACACACCAGTATTTGTCTGCACAGCAGGTTCAGGAGAGGTCTCGGAGGCACCAGGCGAGGTACCGGGTGTTCCGGGAACAGTCGGGTTTTGCGGATTAACCGAATTCATTTAAACCAAAAGCC
>CAYPDN010000493.1:0-2804 GCA_964409445.1 uncultured Granulosicoccaceae bacterium | reverse complement strand
CCAATCTCAATTGGCTGACTTTCGGTCGCGCGGGTTTCGGCATAGCCCGCTCCAGAATAATAATAGATCTCACCATCAGTCGGTTCCAACAGCCTTACCATCGCGCGACCCAACGTAGACTTGCCACTCCCCGATTCCCCAACCAGCGCGACAATCTCGCCACGATGAATTTTGACCGACACATCATCAACCGCGCGTACATGATCTGCAATACGCCTGAACAAACCCCGCCGCACCGGAAACCAGACCTTAAGGTTACGCGTTTCAATCACAACCTCTTCTGATGGTGCAGGTGGTGTCAGCTGCTGAAGATTTTCAGGCAACGCTGCTAGCAAACTGACTGTGTACGGATGCTGCGGTTGGTACAGCACATCATCGAGGTTGCCCTGCTCGACAATCTCGCCGTGTCGCATAACAGCAACGCGATCTGCTATCTGTGCCACAACGCCGAGATCGTGGGTAATGAACAAAACTGCCATACCTTTCTTGCGCTGCAAGTCAGATATAAGGCTCAATATCTCTCTTTGAATCGTGACATCGAGTGCAGTGGTGGGTTCATCAGCAATCAATAAATCTGGCTGACATGCAAGCGCCATGGCAATCATGACTCTCTGTTTTTGCCCACCGGACAATCTGTGAGGGTATTCGTTGAAAGATTGCGCGGGGTTTTGAATCTGTACTTCATGCAACGACTGCAGGGCAATTTCACGCGCCTCTGTCGCAGTCATACCAGGCCACGATATCTGCAGCGCTTCGGTTATTTGATCACCGATCGTAAAAACCGGGTTTAATGAAGACATTGGCTCCTGAAAAATCATCGACAAACGGCGGCCGCGAACACCTGACATCACTTCATTATCCAGCGTTAACAGATCAGTGGCGTCGCCGTTATCGTCTTGCAGTAGCACCTCACCCTGCGGGTGACTGGCAATGCCAGCCGGCAACAGCCGCATAATGGAAAGGGCAGTTACCGATTTACCGCTGCCTGATTCTCCTACCAGACATAAAGTCTCACCACGATTGATTTCAAGATCGATCCCGTTAACGGCATGCACATCTCCACCGCTCGATTTAAGCACAGTGTGCAGATTGTTTATCTGAATCAGACTCACTGCACTTGCGCCCGTTGCGTCAGTGGATCCAATGCGTCGCGCAGTGCCTCACCGATCATGTTGTAAGCAAAGACAGTCAGAAAGATCGCACCACCCGGAAATAACGCCATCCACCAGTTGAATGTTGATGACTGCACCGCTTGATTTAGCATCTGCCCCCAGGAAGGATCATCAACCAGACCAAGGCCGAGGAAGCTCAAAGTCGCCTCAGCTAAAATTGCCGAAGCGACACCAAAGCTTGCCGCCACCAGTACCGGTGCAATAGCGTTGGGCAGAATATGTCTGAATAAAATTGAACCGAGTGGCAAGCCAGACGCAATTGCCGCCTGCACAAAGTCCTGTTGGCGCAACCGCAGAAACTCGGCTCGAACATAGCGCGCGTAGCCGGGCCAACTGGTTAGCCCGATGATCACCATCATGATGTATAAGCTGCGATCGAAAAATGCCACAAAGGTAAGCAATAAAAATAGTGTCGGCACTGCTTCGAATATCTCTACCAGCCGCATACCAAGCATATCGACAATGCCGGAGAAATATCCCATCAGGCCACCAAAAATCACACCCAGAAACATCGCAATACCCGTTGCTACAAAGCCTATCCCGAGTGCGACTCTGGACGCATGGATCATGCGACTTAAAAGATCGGCACCATTTTCTTCAGTACCGAAAAAATGCACCCGGTCACTATCGACTCCGCCTCTATCGACCATAGGTGATTGCAACCCGGTATCACCATAGTCACGCAAATAATCTTTAGGTGAATAAGGTACCGGTGCACCGATCACCCAGTCAGCAGTTGTTGCAACGCTGGATTCACGATGCTCCTCATAGATAGCAAGCTTCGGGGGATTGATAACCTGCAGGCAAAACAAATACACAACAACTGACAGAACTGCGATGATTAACAAGTTGCGTGCAGTACTGAGCCGACGCCAGAAAAACAGAATTACAGCAACCAGAAATACAACCACCAGTGTCACATCAATCGGAGTAAAAAATTTAGCAGCCGGACTGCTGATCACTCCATCCACACTCATTAGCAGCGGGCGGCTATTGGCAAGCAACGGCGCAAATACTGCGGCAATTAGCAGCAACCCCAGCCAGCAAGCCCCAACCTGCGCTCCACGCTTTTTAAAGGTGCTGCTAAAAACGCGCGCACCAAGACCACGACGCCGAAGATCTTTGGCGAATTTTTGGCTATCTTTGGTCGGATTTTCTTTGGCCAGGTTATTTACGGCATTGGTGGCAGTGTCAGTCATAACTCACCCTCGGGTCGGCCAGCGCGTAGCAAAAATCTGCCAACAGATATCCGATGAGCGTTAGCACTCCACTGATAAGCGTCAGTGACAGCACCATTTCACGGTCGCGGCCTTTAACAGCTTCAACGGCCAGCTTACCCATACCTTCTATGCCGAACAAAGTCTCTACAATCACAGAACCTGCAAGTAACCCGGGCAACAGAGAAGCGGCAACGGTAATCAACGGGATCAGACTATTGCGAAACACATGGCGCCATAACACAACCTCTTCGGCAGCACCTTTGGCGCGTGCGGTTCTGGCATAATCTGCTGCAAGATTTTCGAGTACTGCCGATCTCGACAATTTCGCCAGAAACGCAAAACCACCAAATGTCAGACACAATACTGGTAACACCAAATGCCAGAGTCGATCGAATAAAAAGCCACGAATAAA
>CAYPDN010000492.1:0-2817 GCA_964409445.1 uncultured Granulosicoccaceae bacterium | reverse complement strand
ATGAATATTATTGAGCATTCAGATGACGAGATCGCAGCGATCGCCCATCCGATGTGGGAAGAGCTCATCAAGTACTCGAACGAAGGCGAGTACGGCAAGTTTATACGCAAATTCTCCTACGAAATGTTATTCGGCTTAAACGAAGTCGAAATCGGTAAACAGTTTGCTAAAAGTGAGCTCACCCGCAGCCTTGATCCGAACTATGAATTTATCGGCTTTATCCGTCGCGGTGAACACGTTACCTGCCTGTACCGTATGCGCAGCACCAAAAGAGAAGGCGAATGGCTGGGTCGCATGGTCCTTGGTTATAACAAGGAAGAAGAGATCAACATTTACGGCGCTTCTATTTTCTAATGCAACCCGCTATTTTAATCACACCAGATCTTTTAACATAAAAACATATACCCGCAGTTAAGATGGAGTAAAAAACGATTATGAGTGATATGGCAATGGAAGATCCGGTCAGTGACGGCAAACTTGTAGAACTAAAATACAAGGTCATCGACGCCAAATCCAAAAGTGTCCTCACAGAAGTCGAGTACCCCATTGGTTATGTGCACGGCGTTAACGAAGTTCTAGCACCACCGGTAATGGCTGAAATAGAAGGCAAACTACCGGGTGATGTGGTTGAAGTACCCATCGACTGCAATGAGTTATTCGGACCACGAGATGAATCTCTGGTAGTTACTGATCATATAGAAAACGTGCCGGAAGAATATCGCGAAGTCGGCACCTCCATTCTTATGGAGAATGATAAGGGCGGCACCAAATCATTCCTCGTTACACGCGTCGATGAAAAATCTATCACTATCGATGGCAATAACCCGCTTTGCGGACGCGAAGTTATCTTCAGACTGGATATAGTCAGTGTCCGCGATGCCACAGACGAAGAAATGGAATATGGCGGTCCGGTTAACGCAGACCCGGATATCAAAGATATCGTTGGTGATGACACCAATGTAAAACCCATCTCAGACAGCTGACACGTCGGAGATTAGCGTGCCTCAGCACCTCTATGCAGAAACACTGTTGGCACCCGGGCTCGGGGTAACGTTTCAGTGGCGTTATCAAAATAACGGTCGTGATTTACTATCCATCCTCGACCCTGAATCACCTGTATACGGTGCACTGGGTCAGGCAGTAGCCAGATTTGAAAATACTGTATTTGATCTGGCACCAAACAAACCTACGCTGATTGAATGGGCCAATTCACAGGAGACGTTGCAGGATGCCGCCGACAGACGCGAACTTCGTTTGGGTGGCGCACATGTTTTTCAACAGTCGATAGAACTGTTACAGGGCATGCAAATGATGACTGACCGGGAGGAAGACCCGGCTGCATTGTCTGCGATACATCACAACATCGGTGATGTGATGGGGCTGATCGGTCAGCGCAGTGGCAGCTCCCACTTTCTGGAACAGGCAGCACTCTCATACGAGCAGGCACTGGAAATACGCACACAGGAAGCAATGCCACTTGAATGGGCTCACACCACTTTCAACATGGGTTTGGTAATGCATGCCATTGGACTGCTTGAAAGCGATAACAGTATGTTGAAACAGGCGCACCAAACCTACACACAGGCAGCAACTCAGCTACCTCGAGAGACAGCGTCAGAAGACTGGTCTGAAGCACTTTGCAGCATTGGTATAGTGTTATATCAGCTGGGCGCACAACGACGTGGCGCACGAACACTTGAACAATCAGTAGTTGCATTGCGAAACGCTCTGGCGGAGAGAACGCAGGATAAAAATCTGATTGCCTGGGCCATCACTCAAAACAATGTTGCAGCCGCATTGCAGGGACTCGGTGAACACGAAGAAGACATTGGATCACTGGAAGCCTCTGTGCCTGTATACGATTCTGTTTTGAAGGCTCTGGATAAAGATGCACTGCCGCTTATCTGGGCAATGATTTCCGCCAATCGATCTTCCGCAATTCTGGCTCTTGCCACCGAGTCAGACTATCTGGATATGGCAGAAGCATCTGTTGCCGAGTTTGAAAAGCTCTGCACTTTGTTTGATGAAACAGACTTTGTTAATTATCAGGAGAAAGCACGCGCGCGACTTGAACAGGCAAAGCAACTTGTCTCGTCGCTGCAGGTTTGAACTGAACGATTCATGATCAGAACTTTCTCCAAGCGCCTGCTGCCTCCCTACTCAGGTCAGGTACAAATCGCAGAATCCGACAAGTACCGCGCACTAACCATAGATGCACAAACCTGGGAGATACAGTACGTCAACAGAACCCATGTTCGTGTTGCCACGTTAAGCCACAAAGAGATAAACACCTACGCGCAGAACCCGGATCAAATGGCGGCAGAAATTGTCGATGATCAGATCATTGAGATGCTTAAGTTCCTGGCTTCTGTGCAGCTGCCATTCGCACCGACAGATAAATACGAATACTGGCTGCTCGATGCAAAAGATCAATCACCACTGGCGCTCATTTTTTCCTGTACTGAAGCCGCACAGATGGACAAGTTTCCAGCGCGACCCGAGTGGACTGCCCTGCCCGCCGCTGTTATGCCTGTGCCTAAAACGGAGGAAGAAGAAAATAAGCAATCTCCGCCAGTCAACTACCGGCTGGAACTACTGGTTGCTGAAAGAGCCGGTAACAGAGCAAGCGCCGTCTGGTTTGAACGACGCGCCAATGACGAACATGATTTTCCGCCGTTTATGATCCGCGAGGACTGGCAGGATGCTAAAGATCAGGAGCTATGTCAGCGCTACATCCAGCGACAGGCACCGCGCTTGCTCATGCTCCATGGCTTACAGCAAAATGACAGAGCGCGCCTTGAGACCTACAGCAAGCCT
>CAYPDN010000491.1:0-2824 GCA_964409445.1 uncultured Granulosicoccaceae bacterium | reverse complement strand
GAGTTTCAGACACCATGTTGATGGTGTACTTCGGAATTTCAACAGTCAGATCTTCGTCTTCAATTATCGACTGGCAACTAAGCCGCGAATCAGGCTCAACACCCCAGGCCTTATCGAGATAGTCCTCTTCCAGTTCCGTGGCTTCATCCATGGAATCCATACCGGCACGGACATAAACATGGCAGGTAGTACAGGCGCACGACTTCTCACACGCATGTTCAATATGAATGTGCTGCGATAACAAAGCATCACAGATGGATGTCCCGGAACTCGCTTCAAACTCTTTGCCTTCCGGGCAAATTTCTTCATGTGGTTTTACAGTAATTTTAGGCATTAGGATGGATTGTCCTGTTTTTCATAGCTATCAATATGTTTTCCGGTCATCGACTCACCGACCGATGCATTCATGCGACGCGAAACATAAACTTCACTGACTGATTCAAGTTCGCGCAGAGCCTGTTTAATAGATTCGGCATCTGCAGTTTCAGCAGTTTCCAATACCCGCGCTTTAGCATCCAGAATCTTTTGCTTCTCCTGCGCATCAAGAAACTTATCTGCATCGCGAGCCATCGCGGCATCAAGCGCTTCAACAGCGCGTTCTGCTTCAACACGCTGCTCCTGTAGCATGCGTGCCGCAACATCCTGCTCTGCATGGGTCATCGAGTCGCGAATCATTGATTCAATTTCAGAATCTAGCAAACCGTATGATGGCTTTATCTGAACTTCAGCATGCACATCACTGGTTTTTTCTATCGCAGAAACAGTGAGTAGCCCATCTGCATCGACCTGAAACATCACTTGTATTCTCGCCTGCCCCGCCACCGCGGGAACAAAACCACGCAATTCAAAGCGTCCGAGGGATCGGCAGTCTCTCACCAGGTCGCGCTCGCCCTGCACCACATGCAGCGCCATTGCAGTCTGCCCGTCTTTGAACGTTGTAAACTCCTGCGCTCGCGCCACTGGAATTGTGGTGTTGCGCGGTATGATCTGTTCTACCAGACCACCGTGCGTTTCAATGCCAAGAGACAGCGGAATAACATCGAGCAGCAACATGTCGCTATCTGGTTTATTGCCTGCAAGCACATCTGCCTGCAATGCCGCACCAATTGCGACAACTTCATCCGGATTAATATCTGTAAGCACATCGCGACCAAAAAACTCACTTACTACACTTCTGACAACCGGCACACGAGTTGAACCACCAACCATAACCACATTGTCAATTTGATCTTTCTGAAGTTTGGCCTGCCTGAGTGCATTGCGACATGACTTTAGCGTACTATCAACAAGCGTCTGCACTAATTCGTTAAAAACATCCAGTGTAAGTTCTTCGCGATATTCCTTACCCGCAAAAGACAGGGTAAAGTCAGCACGGTCTGTCTCCGACAACCGGTGTTTTACAACGCGGGCCTGATCGAGCAACAATCGCTGCAAACTTGCGTCATCACCTACTTCAACGTCTTGCTTTGCAACAAACCAATCTACCACTGATTGATCAATATCGTCGCCACCCAGAGCTGTATCACCAGCGGTAGACAACACTTCAAAAACACCTTTCTCAAGCTTGAGAATGGAAATGTCAAAAGTACCACCGCCAAGATCGTATACTGCAATCGTACTGTCTGACTCCTGCCGATCAAGGCCGTAGGCAATCGCGGCAGCTGTTGGCTCATTCACCAGGCGATAAACATTTAACCCCGCAAGAGTGGCTGCATCTTTAGTAGCTTGTCGTTGGGTATCGTCAAAGTAAGCAGGTACGGTGACAACAACACCACCCAGCTCCCCTCCCAAACTTTCCTCAGCGCGGTCACGCAACGCCTTGAGAATGTCTGCCGACACTTCAATCGCAGTTTTAGGACCGGCATCTGTGATAATTCTCGGAACACTTGATTCAGTCTTCTGCAGGCGGAACATCATACCAACTGAAGTCGCCGCAATGTCTTCAGCGCTTAAACCAATAAGACGCTTGACCGATGAAATAGTATTGTATGGATCCGCCGCCGCTTGCTCACGGGCGGGTTTTCCTATAGCGCTAACCCCGCCTTCACCATACCGGACAACTGACGGAAATATCGCTTCACCGTGCTGATCTTCCAGTACGCCCGGCGCACCGTTTTTAAAAGTTGCGACTAAGGAGTTAGTTGTACCTAAATCAATGCCTGCAGCAAGCCTGTGTTGATGAGGTGCTGTCGACTGTCCCGGTTCCGAAATTTGCAGCAACGCCATGTCAGCACAGTGCTCCACGGTTATTATTTCCCAACAACAGCAACAAGCCCGACAACAACTGGCTGGCTTTGACTAGCTTAGGTACTTTCAATTTATTCACGGCCGCGTCATGCATCGTCAAGTTGCGCTTCAATAGAATTGGCTTCTTCCAACAGCTTTTCAAGAAACTGCCAGCGGCGAACATACTCCCTTGCTTCATCATACTGTTTATCGTCTATCGCTTTGCCAACAGTGACAGAAGTACTGCCAATTTGTTCGTTAATTTGTACTCGAGCTGAATCGAGCTCACGGTAGGGATCAGACGCCGATGAAACCTCTTCAAGCGCTTCACGCAATTCCATTTGCTGCATCAAAAACATCGGGTCCATTTTGGCATCTGTTTCCGAATCTGTACTCAACCCCGCAAGCTGCAGGCAATATTCAGCTCTTTTTAACGGAACATCCAGAGTTTGATGAGCACCGTTAACGTGCGCCGCAATTTGCACAGCAAGTCTTCGAGTAGTGTCCGAGGAAGACGCAAAGCGATCAGGATGATACTGACGCTGCAACTCCATATACCTCTCGCGCAACTTGCCGGAATCAATTTCGCAGTTGACGG
>CAYPDN010000490.1:0-2830 GCA_964409445.1 uncultured Granulosicoccaceae bacterium | reverse complement strand
AGAAGCACACCATCAATGCCGTGTATGACACCATTTTGTGCTGTCATCTCCGGGTCTACTACGCTTGCGCCTCCAATGGTCAAAGCGCCACCTGTTGCGCTAATCGGCTGTGAGCCGGACAGCATTGCGAGGTCAGTGCCGTCAAGTGCAAAGACATCAACCAGTGTTAGTGTCGCAGGGTGTACATGGCCGAGTAACAGATTGGCAAGTGCTGCACTGTCAGCGGTAAAACCTGCTTCAAGCGCCGGGCCTGCGGCTGCCAGTGCGGCATTGTTTGGTGCGAACAACGTAAATTCCGTGTTGACATCACTCAGTGTGTCAACCAGATTTGCCTGCGTTACCAAAGTTAAAAGGGTGCTGTAGTCAGGGTTGCTTTGCAGGACGTCGATGATAGTGCCGCCAGGTGCTTCCGCAGCAGCTGGAATCAGTACCGTGTCAATCGCATGTACAACACCGTTAGTTGCTGCAATATCAGCCTGGATAATAGTCGCGCCGTTAATTTTAAGTTCGTCGCGATCAAGTGAGATTGCCAGTGGCTGGCCTGCTGCAGAGGTAAGCGATTGTCCATCTTGTGCAATAGCATCTAATGAATTGATTGCTTCACCTTGCACAACATGGTTTAGAAGTACGTTTTGCAGTCCGTCAGGGTTGGCAAGCAGTGCGTTCAGTGACTCATCTCCTACTGCGCTAAATGCATCATTGGTAGGTGCAAAAACTGTGAAAACACCGTCGCCTGCCAATGTTGCATCAAGGCCGGCTAACGATAAAGCGGACACCAGTGTAGAGAACTGAGGATCTTCACTGACAAGCTGTGCGATGTTTGCAGTAGGTTCTGTGGTCGGATCAGCCGCACCATCGGGAGGTGTGAGTACAACATCAATAACATGGATAACACCATTTGACGCAGCAACATCAGATGTTGTTAAAGGTATACCGTTTATTTGTACCAGTTGATCTTCATCAAGAGTTAACGCTGCATCACTGCCATTCAGCATCTGGACGGATGTGCCTGCCAGTTCGGACAGGGCAGCGCTGTCATTGCTGCCGGCTAAAACGTGATACAACAACGTGTCAGACAGCACAGCTGAATCTGCCAACAGCGCAGTAACTGCATCAGGACCGAGTGCGTCGAACGCGCTATCGGTTGGCGCAAAAACAGTATTGATGTTGTTCGCGTTGGCCAGTGTATCTCGCAGTCCTGCTGACTCAAGTGCTGCGAGCAGTTGTGTGAAATTACCAGCGGCTTCAGCGGTTGCGATCAGATCTACCAGTCCGTCAGTTGGATCAGTCGGCTCTGTGGTATTAGTGGTTCCAACCGGACCAATGCCATCCTGCTGAGCTAAAATCTCAGCGCTGTCGCACGCGCTCAGGAACAGGCCGACTGACGCTGCACTGGCAATAAGTAGTTTTCTCATCATAATAGGTATGCTCATTAGAATTATTTTAAAACTGCGGCAAACGCCTGAAACTAGTTATTTAGTTTTATCGCGTAGTATTACGTATAAGTGTAGTAGAACTATTCGTACGTGCAGTCGCTGCAGTGAGCTGAGGCGTTTTTTCTGTCGTAAGACCGTTTTTTATATCGCCACGTCAGATACATCATTGTTTTTATTGGCGATTAAGTACAGTTTCCGATTCGAAAGATGGCGATAAAGCTCTTTTCCGTAGCAAAAATATCAGTGGTGGTTCTCGAGCGTGCGGATTAAACTCTGGCGCGAAGAACGACAGAGAGCAACGGTGCTATCCGCCGTATTCAAGTCCCCCTGATTCTCGTTTTCCTGCTTTTACATCACTCATAACCTAGCGACCTCTACCACATAGGATCAGGCGTGAAAGAATCTGCCAGTATGTTTTCACTGCAGGGCAAAGTTGCCCTGGTAACCGGAGCGACCTCAGGTATTGGTCGCCGTCAGGCTGAGGCTTTGTCAGCAGCGGGTGCGACCATCATTGCGGTCGGGCGTGATGCTGACCGGCTGGATTTGCTAATACAGGAGCTTCCGGGTACAGGCCTGGCTGTGCAGTGCGACCTCGCTACAGCGGATCTGTCTGATACTTTTAAAGAGGTGATCGCCAATGCTGGTGGGGTAGATATCCTGTGTAATACAGCGGGAGTGAATTTGCGCGAACCGGCAGATCAGATAACTCAGGAATCCTGGCAGCAGACTATTTATCTGAATCTGACGGTACCATTTTTTCTGGCGCGTGAGCTGGTGCCTCAAATGCGCGAGCGCGGTGGTGGAAAAATAATAAATATTGCCTCGCTGCAGTCTGAAAGAGCATTTCCAAACAGCGCCGCTTATGGTGCAAGCAAGGGTGGAGTAGCGCAGTTGACCCGCGCCATGGCTGAGGCATGGTCGGCTGATGGGATATGCGCTAATGCTATTGGCCCCGGTTTCTTCCCCACAGCACTTACTGCCAGAGTATTTGATGACCCTGAAATGGCGCTGAAAAATGCCAAACAAACTGCCATTGGTCGCAATGGTGAACTGAAGGATCTTGATGGCATCACCGTTTTTCTGGCGTCTGCAGCGTCTGACTACATCACCGGACAGGTCATCTACGTGGATGGCGGGTTTACTGCCAAGTGATACAGGCCCCAATGATGCCGGCCAGGTGAAACCGTAATACCACCTAATCCGTGCACTTTGTAAAAGTTAGCATTGGTACTATTCCCGTAGACGATTACGCTTTATCATTCTGTAATACAGGTTTTTGGAGATAGTCATGCGCTGGCAGCAGGGTAGACGCAGTAAAAATATTGAAGATCGACGCGGAGGTGGCGCTGCGCGCGGCGGGCGGACTTCTGGGCGTGCAGGTTCCGGAATGGGTT
>CAYPDN010000489.1:1804-2862 GCA_964409445.1 uncultured Granulosicoccaceae bacterium | reverse complement strand
CCGTCTTGCAACAAGAATTGAATAGCAAGCTTGCTGACTCTCGCTATAAGTGAGATTTGGGTGAGGCTTCATGGGATGTAAATTGATGTGTATATCGGGGGAAAATTAGATCACAAATCCGAAACGGCGAAAGCTTAACGATACGGCAAGTCAGCCATCGCCAATACCGGGTTCTACTGTAGAGATTGAAAAGGTTTGAGATATAGCATGTCTTTGTACCGAAAAATCTGCGTGCAACTGACTTTTAACTGTTATGTGGGGCAGTGTAGATGAGTCCTTCTACCACAGGGAGGCATTTAATAATTTCAACACTGGTATCTTTATCGTTGCCGGTACTCATGTTTGTAATTGCATGTCTGGTTCAGGACATTGCTAACATTACGGAAGCCCTGTGGGCGCTGATGTTTCTGGCGATTCTTACTGTTCCGCTCTTTGTGTCGTACTGGATTTTGGGAGAGATTCAGCTCAGGAGGGAGAGTGCGTCTGTAAAAATTAGTTTATGGTACAGCGCATTATTTTCTGTGGTGGTAACGCTGATATTTGTGATTTATGCAATTTATGTCGGGATAAATTTAGTACAAATTGTATTAGGTGCTTCTATTGTTTTTGTATTGTTATGGCTAGTTCATCTCACCGGATCACTCACTCAGTTCGTACGAATGACAGACTATGAGTAATATTAGTATAAAGCAGCTGAGCGTAGTTATTGGCTGCTTATTCCCTGTGGCCGCTTGCTCTTTTGACTACGACATCTTACACGGATTGTTCTGTGATTTATCTACAGGTAGTAAGGTCTATAGAAAAACAGATTGTTTGTGTATCGAGTTTATAGATAAGAAAAATATGGTAACTTTTAATTACAAAGAAGGGAAGAAAATTCAGGAAAAGACATATAGTTATGAAATTGAGGGTAGTCGTCTGACGGTTGACATGCAGGGTGATGGAGGTTTGGATTCTGTGGAGCTTGTTGTAAAGTCCAAAGATACGATAGTGAGTCAGTTTTTAAAATCCAAAAACGGACCTGTGTCTTTTGAGAGGCAAACCCGTTTGCCCGAGAT
>CAYPDN010000489.1:0-1704 GCA_964409445.1 uncultured Granulosicoccaceae bacterium | reverse complement strand
CTGGCTCTGGACCTGGAAAGCTAGGCGACCTTGCGAACCGCCTCAGCGATCTCTTCTGCCGCTGCATTTGTATCATCATCGTTTTCCGCTTCAGCCATTACGCGGACAAGACGCTCTGTGCCTGATTTGCGAATCAGGAGCCGTCCGGATTTACCCAGGCGCCTGTCGATTTTCTTTATTAACGAGATTACGTCTTTGTCTTCGAGAGGATCACTTTCACCAAAACGGACATTGATAAGTTTTTGTGGGGCTGGTGTGAAGACATTGGCAATTTCCGAGATTGGTTTTTCTGTTTGTACCAGTGCGGCGAGAATCTGCAGAGCTGCGATCATGCCATCGCCTGTGGTCGAAAAATCTGATAACACTATATGGCCAGATGGTTCACCACCCAGGTTGTAACCATCAGCGCGCATCTTTTCGACAACATAACGGTCTCCAACCTGAGAGCGTACTAGTTCTAATCCTATGCCTTCCAGATGTTGTTCAAGGCCGAGATTAGACATTACCGTAGAAACGACACCCGGCTTGGTTAGCTTGTCTGCTGCCTGCCATTGTTGAGCGATCAAAGCGATAAGTTGATCACCGTTGATCTCATTAGCGTTCTCATCAACTATTATGCAACGATCTGCATCACCATCCAGGGCAATACCGATATCGGCGCGATATTTTATTACTGCTTTCTTTAGGGCTCGGGTATCGGTTGAACCTACTTCTTCATTAATATTAAATCCGTTTGGTGTTACTCCTAGTGGGATAACCTCTGCACCTAGTTCGTAGAGAGCACTCGGAGCAACCTTGTAAGCAGCCCCGTTTGCACAATCGACCACAATGCGCAGGCCAGTCATTCTCAACCGGCGAGGGAAGGTGGCTTTTACAATTTCTATGTAGCGAGAGGTCGCCTCATCCATCCTGTGGGTTCTGCCAAGTCTGTCGGCATTAGCAAGGTTGTGATCCAGTGGTTCATCCATGAGCGCTTCGATTTCCAGTTCAATTTCGTCAGATAGCTTGTACCCATCCGGTCCGAACAGTTTCAAACCGTTATCGTGGTATGAATTGTGAGATGCGGAAATCATCACGCCAAGATCAGCGCGCAAAGATCTCGTCATCATCGCAACACCAGGTGTAGGAATGGTTTTGCACAGGGTTACATCCATGCCAACAGAGGTAAACCCTGCTACAAGTGCTGGTTCGAGCGAATAGCCTGAAAGTCGGGTGTCTTTGCCAATTACAACCGTGTGTCTTCTTTTAGATCCTGATTTGAAGTACCTGCCCGCAGCCATTCCCAGTCTAAGGGCAATTTCCGGGGTCATATTTCCCTTATTTGCAGTGCCACGTATTCCATCTGTTCCGAAATACTTGCGCTTCATTACATCACTCATCTATTGTTATTCTCTGGACGTATTTATATTGACTAGTCAGATTCTTTGAGAGAATTGAAGGACCTTTTTCACTAAACTGTATCAACCATTGAAGTATTCCGGATGAAGTCGTGATCAGTTGTTTTAAGTACGAAAGCGATTCAAAGCATAGATTGGGCCACCCGTCTTAATACGGTGGTATTTGGCACCCGTGCCTGCAGGTTTTCGGTAGTCTTTATCGAGGTACTCACACTGGCACGCAACTTGGGAGTTATCCAGAGTCAGGGTATATAAATCAAAGGCTGGTCCTGGTCTTTGATCTTAAGAATATTAAACTACGGCGGTC
>CAYPDN010000488.1:0-2864 GCA_964409445.1 uncultured Granulosicoccaceae bacterium | reverse complement strand
AACTAAAAGTCGGGTAGCAAAAATGACGCGACTACAGGGACATACATCTGTTCTGCATCCTGATCGATTGCTTCGGGACTATTTCGCAAAACCAGGATAGCTATCAGGGCTATTGCTTGTTAGTGTGCTTTCGAAAACCTCGTAAATTAGTATAATTGTAGCGACAGCATGACAAAATTAGATGTAACAGTTAGCGGGGTTTTCAATGTTTAAGAATCTGTTCATCGGCTTCTTATTATGGTCTATTGGTTTTACATATGGAGTTGCAGTCTACAAGTGGAAACTCTTCCCTTACCATACGCTGAGGGACTATTATCTGGTGCACCTAAAGTCGGCGCCCGAACCGCAACCTTGGCGTACCGATTTTTATGAGGACACAACAGGTCGTCATCCTGTTGATTGCCCTTCAGAAAACGCATTGGTGTTTCTGTCTATGGGACAGGCCGGTTCGGCAAATTACATATCCTCATATGGCGAAAGGGATGAGCGGCGCAGTGCATACCAGTTCTTCAATGGGGAATGCTTTCTGATTGAAGACCCGATGCTTGGGGCGACAGGCGTCGGGGGTAGTCTGTGGAGCAGTCTGGCACAAGACATCTCTGCGAGCACGGGACGAGCTGTGGTTTTCATTGCCTCCGGGGCAGGCGGGTCATCACTGACAGATTGGATTCGTGATGATTCAGTGTATTTCGAAAGAACAAAGCACCAAATTGATCTTGCAAAAGAGTTGGGTTATCGAGTGAAACTAGCGTTCTGGTACAACGGAGCACGAGAAGCTGAGTTGGGAACGACCGCTAACGAGTACGTGGAAAGATTCAATCAACTGATTGAGAAGTTTGATTCGCTATTTAATGATGGTGCTTCGAACCATTGGGTTGTGTTCCAAACGTCAAAATGTTGGTCGGATGGCAGCGCAAGAGTGCTCAAGGGTCAAGCGCTTGCTGCAAAGACAAACGAACGCGTTTTTCTTGGGCCCAATACAGATGCATATAGTGACAGGTACCGGTACGATGGCTGTCATCTGAACCACAATGCCAAAGTACTTATTAATACGCAATTAAAGATGATTATTCATTCCATGTTATCGGGCGGTAAAGAAGAGTAATAGATCACTGTGTGCGCCACCTGCTGTTGGTCAGACAACGAGAAATTTCATTGTAAACATTGGAATTAGATGCGAACAGCAAAGGGCGGGTAGCTCTAGTTCCGGAACTGTGATTGTAGTCGATCAAACATTTCTACAGCCACTATTTGATTGGCTACAGGTGTCACGTGGACGAAATCAATATACACCGATTTCTTCTGGTCATCGAATAAGTGACTTAAATTGTAGACATGCTCCAGGGGAGCCAGAACCGGAGCGATTGTATCGTATACTGAATGGATAAAATGCATACGATCGTAGGTTTCCTCGTTCAGCTTTACCCGAATCGCTTTGGCGTTGTGCAGCATAGTGTTTTCGTCCGGAGTCAGTACTTTTTCGCCATACCCGATCACCGGTTGCCAGAAAAAGGCGTAGGCAAAACCGTATTGGTCTGCCAGTGCATCAACAATCTGATAGTTTTGAACGTAAGTGGTTGTAATGTATTCGTTCAAAGTTGTAGCTTCTTTATCGAAAACCAGCGCTGGTTGTCCGCTGTCCTGTTTTTGATCTTGAAAGTATGTGTATAACAGTCGGGATACCTGGCTGTTTCTCATTATACGAGTATGTAACGGCAGCGCCGTCCCATCCAGTCGTGTTGCGAATTCAGAGAGATTGGCGTGGGTAAATCGCTTACCGGAAGTGAACACGACATTTGCGTCATTAACGCCGTCATAGAAAATTACAAGATCCGGAATATGTTCTTTTTGAATCTCAGCAATTAAGGCAATAAGGCTTTGTGTTGATGTCCAGGCGGATTCAGCAAAATTAATGACACAGGCACTGCCTCCAGTCTTGCGTTCGATCTCCTGCAGAAGATAGCTCGGTATGGTCCTGGTGTCCGGTGCTCCTTCGCCCCACATCGCGGAACCACCGAACATAAAAACTGTTTTCGTTGCCGAAGCACAGTCTGAATGAGGCGTCGCGCGTAGCCCGTTTTCATTAACTTTAATATGTGTGCCATTGAACTCACTGCGTCGCCATATTGTATGCGGCTGATAGGAACGCTCAATCGAGCCAAACTCCTGCCAGTATTGCTCGGACCAGGCTTGATTTGCATAGTAGGGTAGTTGTGTTCTCACGTCGTCGTGATCAGGGCCTGCCGTGAAACTACGAGCAACCAACTCGACGAGCACGATGCAAATTAGCGAATTGATGAGAATCGTTGAGACCGTACTGTAAATGGACGTGGCGTTCTTTACATTGGGCGAACTATCTTTATCCACAGGAATGCTGACTTGAGATTGAAATACGGTACGTTTAAAGTAACATAAGGAAATTAAGAGGTTAGACTTTTCTCGTCAAGGCCCCGTATGAATATCTTCCCAAGTAAATGGGCCGTGTTGTAGTGAGTTGTATGAAGTTACTATGTTCTCTTCAGTGGTTTTCGTGACACTGTCACGTAACAGTCACCCATCAGGATCAAGCGCGGTAAATCTGCGCCCTGGCTTTCGCCCCAGAAAATCATCAGCGGAGGCTGACTCGATGTCTATAGATTATCAGGTGTTGCGATGCCACATGGGCGAATAAGTTTCGTGATGTAGGACTGCAAGACGTGACCCCGACTATTTTTCGTCTCTGGCAAGTGCGTGTGCTGTGAAGCTGTCAGATCACTAATAGCGATGAGACCATGCCTGAACCGGTCGTTATCTCATTACAAACGGATTAGCCATTGGTTTGTCGGATGTGTTAATCCATGTAGTTTGCGTGCGTGTGTAGTCCA
>CAYPDN010000487.1:0-2879 GCA_964409445.1 uncultured Granulosicoccaceae bacterium | reverse complement strand
TCGATTGACTGGGGAAGTACGTGACTTCTGCTGATACGTTGCCGCGATAGTCCAGCGCCTGTGCGCTGTTTATAGCGCTGGCAAGAAATACCGCGCTGCATAGAAGTGCGTAACGATGCATACAAATGACTACCTGTGTTTGGCTACCGGTGTTTTTATTCCGGTGTATTTACCTTTGTTTCTTCAGGGCATTCTTTGAAAAGTCTCTGGACTTCAGGCCGGTTTGGAACTGGTAGTCGGAAAACGTAAGCGTTGTCGATTTACCTGATTGAACGTTGATCATTTCCAGTGTGCTCGGTCGCCAGAATTTACCCAGGAATTGCTGGAAGTCTGAAGCGGTCAGGGTCTTAAGCAACGCGCCTTTGCGATCGTAGTATTCTACTTTTAGTGCAAGGTAGCGATCTTGCTCTATCCACGCGACTTGCTTGGTATAGCCACTGTTTTTATCGGTCGGGTAGCGTTCTGTTACAAACGTCGGGGTTGAGCCAATATTTTCATCACGCAGGTATTTGTAGGTGTATTTGTCGACCTCCTGCGAACCGATATCTTCAAACGCAAACTCACTGCCCATGAATGGACCTGACTTGTTTTTTGATGAGATCCGTTTGACTCTTTTTAATGCGGGAAGATACAACCATTGTTCATCTGGTTTGGTGGAGTGAGACCAGGTGAGACTGGTGGTACCTTTGACATCTGCAGGCTCATCAAAAATTGACAGGCTTTTGTCGCCATCACCTGATACTTCTAAGTTTTTTATGCGTACGTTGCGAATGCTTTCTTTGCCTGCGCGGTTACGCAAAGTCATTTTCATATTAGCTGTACTGTCGACATAGCCAAGATCTCGTTTGTCGGCTTCTATAGCGATGGCGAGTCCGCGCTCTTCAGGTGTTTCAGCAAGCACTGCAGTACAGGGTGCCAGTGCCAGCAGTGCTGCAGTTAGTGTGACGGCTTTGAGCTTTGTGCGTGCAGGGGTTTTAGTATTAAACATGTGTTTGTCCTAAATCTATAGTGTATTTTTTAAAAACTCATGTGGCTTCGGGCATAGCGTCCGGTGCCAGGGGCTTTTGTTGTCTTCTGTCGAGCCAGATCAACAGCGGTGGCAGGAAAAAGAAATCCACAAAAAGAGCAATGCAAATGGTTATCGCAGTCATCAGTCCCATGTCTGCGTTTAATGAAAAGGTAGACTGCGCCAGAATCATGAAGCCTGCGGTCAGAATAATGGTGGTAATCAACAGCGCTTCACCAACGGTATTAAAGGCATATCGTATAGCGTTTGCGGTGTCGAGTCCCTGTTCTCGTTTGGCACGCAAATACTTGCTTAGAAAGTGGATCGTGTCATCAACCACGATGCCTAGTGTCATTGCAATAACTACCGACACAGACAAACCCACCTGGCCGTTAAAGATAGCCCAAATGCCGAATGCCATACCTGCCGGAACCAGATTGGGGATCAGGCTGAGCAAGCCGTATTTCAGAGATCTGAGTGATATCATTAGAATCGCTGAAATCAGTATCAGCGCGATGATTGTACCTGTCAGCATACTGGAGATGTTTCGTTTCGAGATATGACTGAACATAATGGTAGGACTGGACCCTTTGCTTTCCAGTGACGGTGTATTGTTTTTCATCCATTCCTGAGACCGCTCTTCAAAGGCAATGGTTTGCTTTGTTGACAGATTCTTGAGGGTTGCTGTGAGCCTGGTTGCAGACTTATCTATATTGATTTGGTTATTCAGATCAAGCCCGTAGGGCAACGACATTTCGTACAGTAACAAATACTGTGCTGCGAGCTCTTTGTCTTCCGGTAGTTTGTACCAGCTGCTGTCATCACCATGCATGTTCTTGTTGAGTCGGCGGAAGGTTTCACTCACCGAGTTGACATGCAGCACTTCGGGCTGTGATTGCAACCAGTATTCGAATGACTCAAGTTGTTGCAGATACTCTGGTGTATTGATGCCACTTTCTATTTTTGAGTCGAATGAGTAGTCAATGAAGTACATACCAGTGAGCTTTTCACCAATGAGATCGGTGTCCTGACGGAACTCCAGTGTTTCATCGAAGTATTTAACAAACTCATCGTTAAGCTCATTGCGAGGTATCATCGCAATGAGTGCGACGATTAGTAAGCCTACTGCCGCGAGTAAGAACCGGTAGCGATCGATAGAAAAGTTTGCCAGATGTTCCATCAGTGCGGATAGTCCGGTTTTTGCTTTTTTAACCACTGGCGGTTTTACAGGCAATACGGCGGTAAGTGCCGGCAGGAAAAAAATCGATAATATAAATGCGTAGATCACACCGATCGCAGTGATAGTTCCGAGATCATGGAATGGTGGTGAGTCGCTGAAATTCATGCTTAAAAAGCCGATTGCGGTTGTGACTGAGGTTAAAAATATCGGATTGAAGTTCACCCGTATGCTTTCACGAATTGCCTGAACCTTGTCTTGCCCTGTGCGCATCTGTTGGAAAAAGGTCACCATAAAGTGCACACAGTCAGCGACTGCCAGGGTGAGTATGAGGGTGGGTGCCGAGACTGAAGGAGGTGTCAGGACAATGCCCATCCAGCCTGCAGTGCCCATGGCCGCCATAATTGACATCAGCATTACAATGAGAGAGGCGATTGTGCCCCAGAGACTGCGTGTCAGTAATAGAAAACCTATTAGAATAACCGCGAATGCTGCAGGGATCAGGGTCTGCATGTCTTTGAACGAAGCTTCCGGAAACGCTTTGTTCATTGGAACGACGCCGGTCTTGGCGGTTTCTATATTGGGATAGCGTGATTCGATATCCGCGAGCATGGCATCGACATGCTCCATGATTTCAAACGGTACTTGCTCAGCACCTTCACTCGGCAGTTCAAAACTGATATTGAGACCGGTGAC
>CAYPDN010000486.1:0-2886 GCA_964409445.1 uncultured Granulosicoccaceae bacterium | reverse complement strand
TCATCGGCGATTAACGGCATGGTTTATATACGCGGGCATCGCGCAGACTACGATGCATGGGCAGACGCCGGATGCAGCGGCTGGGACTACGATTCTGTGTTGCCTTACTTCAAAAAATCGGAATCCAATAGCGACCCGGCCCGAGATTCACATTGGCACGGAACCGATGGCGAACTGTCAGTTAGCAACCTGCGTGACCCAAATGGAATGGATCAGGTATTTATCGAGTCTGCCAACCAACTGCAAATTCGCAATTGCGATGATTTCAATTCACCAGAACCTGAGGGTGTTGGTGTTTATCAGGTTACACAAAAAAAAGGTCGCCGCCACTCAACTGGCGCGGCATTTCTAACACCAGTGAAAGATCGCAAAAACCTGACAATAATTACAGATGCCGAAGTAAGCAGTATCGAAATTCAAAACCATAAAGCCGTGGCAGTTAATTTCCGACGCTCTGACTCATCGACCACATGCATCAAGGCAGATCGTGAGATTATTCTAAGTGCCGGGGCAATAGGCTCACCGGACTTGCTGCTTCGATCAGGCATCGGCCCGGCGAGTGAGGTGGCCAATGCAGGACAAACATTAGTCCATGATCTTCCCGGAGTCGGGCGCAATTTGCATGACCATGTAGATATCATGGTGATCAATCACACAACATCACACATACCTTATGGTGTCTCGCTGCGTGCAGCACCTCGCCTTGTTGCAGACGCATTTAAATGGGTTTTATTAAACCGCGGGATGTTCTCTTCAAATATGGTTGAAGCAGGCGGGTTTATTAAATCCAGTCCGGACAGACCGCGGCCCGATATACAGTTTCATCTGATACCAGGCCGTAAGAGCTTTAGCGGTCAACCAATTGAATACGGTCACGGTGTCTCTTTGCATACCTGCATCCTCGACCCTGCCAGTCGCGGTGCTATCGTAAGAACAAAACCAGATGGGCCACCAGATATTGACCTCGGCTTGCTTAACGACGAAGACGACCTTCACCGACTGAGACGTGGCCTGCAGACTGCAAGGCAAATTCTGGCTCAGCCGCCCTTCCAGGCACATGGTTTGACTGAATTTCTGCCCGGTGCATCGGTCGTAAGTGATGAGTCTCTAAATGACTTTATTAGAAAAAATGCTCGCACGGTTTATCACCCGGTAGGCACTTGCGCGATGGGCACCAACGATCAATCGGTAGTTGATCCACAATTAAAGGTGCGTGGTATTGACGGATTGAGAGTCGTAGATGCTTCGATCATGCCCACTATTGTAAGTGGCAATACCAATGCACCAACTATAATGATTGCTGAAAAAGCTGCAGACCTGATCATTCAGGATCGTCAATCCGTACTATAGTTTCTGTGCAGCTAAAAAATAAAAAAAAGTCAGGCAACTTTAAGTGAGTGTTTTAAATACACTCTGTGTTGCGCTAAACCATAGGATACGAATTGAACCCTGTTCGTGGCATTACACTCAAAGTCCTGTCAGTGATTGTATTTGTCACAATGTTCGCGTTTATCAAAGCAACTTCGCAACAGGTCCCCGCTGGCGAAGCGGTGTTTTTTAGGTCGCTATTTGCGATACCTGTATTGATTATCTGGCTGATATATCGTGGCGATTTTCCAGCGACACTAAAAGCCCGCGATCCGATGGGTCATGTCTGGCGTGGATTGATGGGTACCTGTGCCATGGCATCCGGGTTCCTGGCCATAGGATTGATACCACTCCCTGAAGCCGTTGCAATCGGCTACGCAGCACCACTATTAGTAACAATGTTAGCTGCGATGTTTCTTGGAGAAAAAATAAGAATGGTGCGATTTTCAGCACTGCTACTAGGCATGCTTGGGGTCATACTTATCCTCTCGCCACGCCTGACTGTTTTTGATCAGATGATGGTCAATCCATCCGCGGTGGATACTGCCACGCTGGATTTGAATTTAGCCAGCCGCATGCAAACCATTGGTGCACTGGCAGCGCTTATGGCTGCCATATTTTCGGCGCTGGCTCAGGTATTTGCGCGCAAGCTGGTCGCCACAGAGACTACCGGTTCTATCGTATTTTACTTCTCCGTGATGTCGACTGTGCTGGCGCTGTTAACCCTGCCATTTGGCTGGACGGTACCCGGTACACGCGAAGCCTTTTTTCTGATAACCGCGGGGCTACTCGGTGGTGTCGGGCAGATTCTGTTAACCGAAAGCTACCGACATGCAGAGGTCTCCGTTATTGCACCTTTTGAGTATTGCTCCATCATACTGGCGTTGTTGGTTGGCTACTTTGTATTCAATGAGCTGCCAACAAAAATTATGATGATTGGCGTCGTGTTCATTATTACTGCCGGCATTATTATCATTGAACGAGAACGAAGGCTCGGTATCAAACGCACCGGTAAAGCACGCAGTGCCGTACCAAATCAATAACCGATTCTGAACGATCTTGACTCATCAAATACAAGGTACAAGCCAGTATAGGCAGAGTATACTCCTTACAGGCGTCGCAGCTATGTAGAGTAAGGAAAAGCACTGAACAATTTTCAAGCAGAAAAAACAACGGTACAAAACTTCTATCGAGATCTGGATCGCAATAACTGCGACCTGTACGACGTACTAAACCGCTACACTACAGATCAATTTATCTGGCGTGGTTACCATCCTTTTGGAGAACTAACCAAAACACAATTGGTCGATTCATTTTGGAAGCCGTTACGCCGATCAATTACACACATGCAACGCCGCGAGGACATCTTCTTTGCCGGACTAAACGAGATAGACGGATTTCAAAGTACCTGGGTAGTCTCGATGGGTCACTTGATGGGCTTGTTCGATCAGAGCTGGCTCGGTATACAGCCGACCGGAAAAATGGTGTTCCTGCGCTACTGCGAATTTCACCGGGTTG
>CAYPDN010000485.1:0-2891 GCA_964409445.1 uncultured Granulosicoccaceae bacterium | reverse complement strand
CTTTTAAAGAGCTAACGTTAACACATGAATGTTGTACACCGGGGTCGTACTTTTTGTATCTCAGGGAAAAGCCCACATAGGCAGTCAAATCGCGTTTGCTCGTATTTTCGCTGCAACAACCAAAAGCACTACGCCCAATAACGCAGGTATGGTTTGCACAAGAAGTATTCTCGGCGACACTGTAAACGCACCAAAGATTCCCGCAACACAAACCATCAACAAAAAACAGCTGGCAACTCTACGATGCCAGAGCAAATCAACAATGCATAAAGACCAGATTAAACCAGCTGCAAGAAACGCATTGTACAACCCCTGGTTAGCAGCCATCGCCGTTGTTTGTTCAAATAGCTCTGGTGGAAAGCTTGCAAATACCTTAGGTCCACGGCTTGTCCAGGCAAATATTTCGAACCAGGCGATATAACAATGCAATAGTGCAACTATAGCGATGACTACTTTTGCTAAGACTGCCATTTGTTCTCCGGGTTGTTATTTATTGCTGCGGTTAGTAGTTGCATGCTTTGTTCTGGTAAATTAAGAGCTTCCGCATCCACCCCACATTGCCATATTGCCTGTCAATATCGACTCAGCCATTCCATCCCTTCAGCCATTCTTGAATATAACCATCAACGGCTAAGTTTATTTGCAGTAGCGAGAACCTATGAATAAACTGCTTTAAGCGAAATATGACGGTGGCTTTTGGCAGGATAATGCAGCATATGCATCGTTTTCAATAGTTCACGTAAGTATACCGTTGCAAAAGCAATATGGGCTGTCTAATATGTCATGACGGTAGGTTGACTACATCAATTTGCATAACCAAACCAAATACATTGCAGTTGCACTGAAATTTTCCATAAGCATAAGTACAGAGCGTTATGAAAGTGAATAGAAGCACTCTGATCTTGCCAATTGCCGCCATACTTTTTTTAGCCGCCTGTGGCAGTGGTAGTGAATCTGATCCTGCTGTCGACAATACAGATTTGCTGATCCCTGCAGTGGGCGTTGACAATAGTACATCTGTTGATAGCTCTACAGATGAAATTAGTGTCGACTCATCAAGCCAGACACCGGACGAAATTCCCACTGAAACGGCCCCTGAAACGGCCCCTGAACCGACCACTGAAACAACAAACCAGCTTGAAACAACAAACCCTGGTGAAGCAGAGCCAGTAATTGTTGTTCCAGATCCGTTGGCACAAAACACAACGCGCATTGATTTTGGTATCGCCGTTCCGGCTTATTCCTCTACTACACTGCGAGTACTTTTGGTTTGGGGTGATAAAGATATTGCGGTGGATTGGGTAGGCGATAGCTTCTGGTCTATCACAGATGATTTCCCCACCGATACAGAAAACCTTCTTAGTATTTCATTTATTGAAGGAAACGGGAATATAATGCTTGCTAAATTTGAAACAAACTTTCGAACCGGCACAAACGCCGCGCAGGCCGTTCAAATTTCAGCCGGTCAGTTTGACACTGAATCCTTTGACAACGATGGCGATGGTGTTAGCAACATTGATGAATTAATCGCCGGTACCGATCCTCTGGAATCTCCACTCGTGCTGTTGTTTAGTGAAACAAGAGATTTTCGCCACGATTCAACTGAAACAGCCATCACAGCCCTTGAAGAGCTGGCAGCATCTGCCGGAATGCAAACAGATCGTGCCGCTGACTCAAACGGTTTATTCACCGATACAAACCTTGCAAACTATGATGCTGTGGTTTGGGTTTTGACATCAGGCGATGTTTTAGACGATAACGAACAAGCTGCGTTTGAACGCTACATTCGCGAAGGTGGTGGTTACGCAGGCATTCATGCGGCAAGTTTTACCGAATTCGAATGGCCCTGGTATGGTCGACTTGTGGGGGCTTATTTTAACAGCCATCCGGAAATACAGATTGCCACGCAAGATGTAGAAGACAGGTCTCATTCGTCAACAGCCCACCTGGGCGCACGATGGACAAGAACCGATGAATGGTATAACTACCGCACTAACCCACGATCCATGGTGAATGTTCTACTTAGCCTGGATGAAAGCTCCTACACTGGCGGCACCATGGGCGAAGACCACCCCAGCGCCTGGTATCACGACTTTGATGGCGGTCGATCATGGTACACCGGCGGTGGCCATACAGAAGCGAGTTACTCAGAGCCCGATTTTCGTGCGCACTTGTTAGGTGGTTTGCGCTACGCCGTTGCACGTGGCGGGCAGGGGCAAAGATAAATAGCAAACGAGAGTCGCTCGACAATTTTGATGCAACCAGCGAGCAATGATGTGTTGGCATTTTACTCAGGTTAGCGATTACATCAATAAGTCTGGCAATAAAGGGCATTAGTGTATTGATCCGATAAATTAAGATATCCAGATCAGTGCAGCTTCTACCGCGACTTTGTAACCGCTGGCAAAACTCATACGGACTACGTGAACTCTAAATGTGCAAACATTGTGGTTGTTTTGGAGTGTTGCTTGTATTCGTTGTTTTGCTAACCATATCCGGTTGACGAAGCAGATCATGATCGATCTGCTAAAACTTAAGCGGAAAAATAAATGCGACATTCACATCATAAAAACCACGATTCAACCTGGCATCGCCACGATGATCACCACAGCCATCGGGAAGAATCTCAATGGGAAGAACCAATATACAGCTACGAAGGTGAACTTGCAGCAGAAAAAGGCTACGCACTATTCACTGACGTCAGCTCGAAGCTGCAAAAAAAGGTGAAATAAAACTTAATGATCACAACATTAAACCGACTGATCCTGCGTACTTTGGCATTCACCATGAAGAGACTGATGAGGGATATCACAAACTAACCCTTGAAGTTCAATGGTGGCCGGAAGAGCAGGGTGTTGATGATGCACAGGCTTCTGAAGACGAGATCCCAG
>CAYPDN010000484.1:0-2901 GCA_964409445.1 uncultured Granulosicoccaceae bacterium | reverse complement strand
CCAAGAGTAAAACGCAGTGAGCTGTGAGCAAGCTCATCGTTACGCCCCAGTGCACGAAGCACATAAGACGGCTCTAAACTGTCACTGGTACATGCTGAACCACTTGATACCGCGATGTCTTTCAGAGACATCATCAAACTCTCGCCTTCAACAAAATTAAAGCTGATATTCAGGTTACCCGGAATGCGCTGTTGTAAATCTCCATTCACATACACTTCTTCCATGTCTTTCAAACCGTCATACAAACGGTCTCGCAATTTTTCGATACGAGCGTTTTCTTCAGCCATCTCTTCATGCGCAATTCGAAATGACTCACCCATACCAACAATTTGATGTGTTGCCAATGTACCTGAACGCATACCACGCTCATGACCACCGCCGTGAATTTGCGCTTCAATTCTTACCCGTGGCTTGCGACGAACATACAACGCACCAATGCCTTTAGGTCCGTACACCTTATGCGCACAAAGCGATAGTAAATCTATGTTCATCTCATCTACGTCTATCGCCACCTTGCCGGGGCTCTGTGCCGCATCGACGTGAAGCAGCACTTTCTTTGATCGAGTTAATGCACCAATTGCAGAGATATCCTGAATAACCCCGATCTCATTATTTACATGCATGATAGACACGAGTGTGGTGTCTTCGCGAATAGCATCAGCAAGCTTGGTGATATCCAGCAGGCCGTTATCCTCAGGGTCGAGATAAGTGACCTCGAAACCTTCACGTTCCAGCTGACGGCAACAATCAAGCACTGCTTTATGCTCTGTTTTAAGTGTGATGATGTGCTTGCCCTTACTCGCGTTAAAGTGTGCCGCACCTTTGATTGCCAGGTTATCTGACTCAGTGGCACCCGAAGTCCAGACAATCTCTCTCGGGTCTGCACCAATAAGCTTTGCGACGTTTGAGCGCGCCTCTGTTACTGCATCTTCGGCTTTCCAGCCAAAGACATGTGATCTCGATGCCGGATTACCGAAATTGCCCTGCAAGGTCAGACAATCTGTCATCGCTTTGGCCACTCTTTCGTCCACCGGTGTAGTCGCTGAGTAATCCAGATATACCGGTATGTTCAGGTTTCCCACTTCAGATCTCTCTTGTTCAGCCCGCCATCCGGTGGGCTAGTAAATATTCAAATTTGTGGTCGGTTACCGACCAATTCTACCGACCAATTTCGGCCCGCCCGGAACTACCCGGCTTTTCATGCAACATTAACGGACTTTCCCTCATTGCATTTTGCCTTTGGGCAACCTGCTGTACCTGCTCTCGATCAATAAGATCCTGCAAGCTGATACCACTTAAAAAAGTATCTATCTGTTCGCTCAACCCTTCCCATAAATCGTGGGTCAGACAGCGTCCGTGTGGATGGCAATTTTTCCGGCCACCGCATTGAGTCGTATCGACTGATTCATTCACTGCACGCACAATATCTGCGATCGACACCTGCTCGAGTGGCTGAGCTATTCGATATCCACCACCCGGACCGCGTGTGCTCTCTACCAATTTGCCGCGACGCAAGCGGGAAAAAAGTTGCTCCAGATAAGACAGCGAGATTTCCTGCCTCTCAGAAATATCTGCAAGGCTAATAGGCCCCTGCTGCTCGTACAAAGCGAGGTCGAGCATGGCTGTAACAGCATACCTGCCCCGAGTTGTCAGCTTCATAGAATCACCCCAAGCACTCCGCCTCAGTTTACATTTCCTACAAAAACAGTCAAGTATTAACTAACCAAATATCCACCTTACAATCAGGTGTTCACAGCACTTTTTCGATCAGATTTCAACGCTTGTGGCGGTTTATCGGTCGATGCCGTCTCACCCCGGCACTCTGCCATCAAACCGTCCATTTGCAGCGGTTCTATATTGTCCACGTGCTCGCCAAGCTTGCGCAGCGCGCAGCGCATCTCCTCGAAGCGCTTATCTGTTTCATGGATATGATCGAGCATTTTATCGATCGCCTCGACCATTGGATCGGGCAGATCATCGGTGACCCCGTAGGCGTCAAAACCGATTTTGCTGGCTGTTTCCCGCCTGACGTCAGCGGCGGCTGCCTGTGCGCCAACCTGTCTTGCCGGAATGCCCACCATCGTGGCACCAGCCGGCACCTCTTTCACAACCACCGCATTGGATCCGATTCTGGCGTTTTCGCCCACCACGATCGGCCCGAGAATTTTCGCCCCGGCACCCACAACCACATTATTTTGTACCGTCGGGTGGCGCTTGCCTTTGTTCCAGGTCGCACCCCCGAGTGTCACTCCATGATAGAGAGTCACATCATCACCGATCTCGGCGGTTTCACCAATGACGACACCGGTTCCGTGGTCAATAAAAAAGCGTCGTCCGATTTTGGCACCAGGATGAATCTCGATACCGGTAAACCAGCGGCCAATGTACGAAAACGAGCGCGCCAGCCATTTCAGACCTTTGCCCCAAAGCCAGTGAGACAGTCGGTGCATCAGAAGTGCATGGGTACCGGGATAGGTCGTCAGTATTTCAAATACCGTGCGCGAGGCCGGATCGCGATCAAAAACGCAATAGATGTCCTCTTTGATTTGCGCAAACATTTTTTCCTTACCCGATTAAATTGCTCAAGTATTATAAGGCTTCTTTATTCAAATCAAAGCCCGAACGTGCAGTTATTGGCAGTAATAGTTCAACACATTGACGGGTTGCTCGAATCTGATCGCACAAACAACCGTGTTACCCGGATTTGATTTGCTTAGACAACTTATTCAGGGATGCGAACAGCCCGCGCATTAACTGCACTTCACTGCGATTTAGTGCAGAACGATTAAACAGTCTTCTGAAGCGTGTCATCATCATGCGCGGGTTATCAGGGTCGAGATAACCTGTATCGACCATGGTTGATTCCAGATGCTCATACATATGCTCAAGCTCATCATGCGT
>CAYPDN010000483.1:0-2903 GCA_964409445.1 uncultured Granulosicoccaceae bacterium | reverse complement strand
GAAGTAATGCTCAGCCGCATCACACCGAATACATCAGGTTCAAAAAATGACGGGTGCACACGCCTTAATGGTACGGTTAACGACGTCACTTTTCACAACGGTTCAGCAGAGCTAACACTCGCGGCGTTGAGCGCACTGGACAATGTTGCGCATACACTCAAGGGCTGTGCAGACCGACAGATCGTTGTATCAGCACACACAGACAACTCAGGCTCTGCGTTCGCGAACGATCGACTATCAAAAATGCGTGCCCGTACAGTTGCGATATACCTTGGGCGACGCGGCGTTAACTTGAACCGCGTGCGCGCAGTTGCATACGGTGAGAGTCGTCCGATTGCATCAAACAATAGTGCGGACGGCCGCATGCGAAATCGAAGAGTTGAGCTCGAAGTCAGATAAAGCTACACTCAAAACTCACAAATAAAAAAAAGGCACAGCCATAACAGGCTGTGCCTTTCTTTTGTGGCGCACGTTAGCGCCGCTTAAATCTGCCGAGCCTTGATCATCCCTTCAATTGCAAAGATACCTGCAAGTGTTTCAGCGGAGACTTCTTTATCTGTATCGATAAGTGTGCAGGCGACTGCACCTTTTGATTCATTGATCATGTGTTCAATGTTCACCGACGATAAGCCAAGCAAGTGCGAGATCTGACCGACCATATCAGGAACATTCTGGTGGATCAGACACAGACGATAGGCACTTTTGCGAGCAAGCTCGACTGACGGAAAGTTCACCGAGTTGCGTATGTTTCCGTTTACCAGGTAGTCCTGCAACTGATCCGCCACCATGATCGCACAGTTTTCCTCAGCCTCTGCGGTAGAGGCACCCAGGTGGGGCATAGCAATAACTCGGGGATGCGAAATAGTTTCAGCGGTGGGAAAGTCAGTGATGTAGTTTTTCACTTTACCCGCGTCAAGTGCTGCTAATACCGCCGCATCATCAACAATCCCGGAGCGTGCAAAATTCAGGATCACTGCATTATCAGGCATACTTGCAATAGACTCTTTATTAACCAGATTTCTGGTTGCGTCCATCAACGGCACATGCATAGTGATGAACTCACTGTTCGAAAAGACAGCATCAACACTTGCCGCCTGTTCAACATCACGATTGAGCTTCCAGGCACTAGCGACGGTAAGACCCGGGTCAAAACCAATTACCTTCATACCAAGGGCCACAGCAGCATTGGCAACCTCAACGCCGATAGCGCCAAGGCCAATAACTCCCAGTGTTCTACCCGGCACCTCGTTACCAACAAACTTCTTTTTACCTCCCTCCACTTCGCGATCGAGCTCCTCGCCACTCGACTGCAAACCGCGGGTATACGATACCGCATCAATCAGGTTACGCTGAGCTAAAAACAAGCTCGCAATGACCAGCTCCTTGACCGCATTAGCGTTAGCACCCGGTGCATTAAAAACCGGAACACCCATCTCTGTCAGGCGCTCAACAGGAATGTTGTTTACCCCGGCACCAGCACGACCGACGGCTTTAAGGTTGGTATCAAACGCCATCTCATGAATTTTCTGCGAGCGCAGCATGATTGCATCCGGCTCAGTGGTATCTTCACTAACACCGAATTTTGTGGCGTCGAAACGCTCAAGGCCAAGCGGGGAAATATTATTTATGGTTTGAATCTGGTGCAGCATGTTTGTCCATCAAAGCGGGAATTCGGAAGTGCTTACCAACGAGGTCAGGGCCATACACGCGGATGTGTCACGAACTGACTGGCAGTAAATAAAACGACTGGCAATTGTGCAGGAGCGACTAGACAGTGTCCAGCGGTATTTGAGATTACTCGCTTGCTGCATCTGCCAATAGATTTGCTAACCCGTTAATGCGGCTCCGACAATACTAAGCAATGCTGCAGGACACTCGACCTGCGTCTGGTCCCTGTTATTGCAACGCGAACGACGCGTAAAGCACTTTCAAAGAGTGGGTGATTTCACGACTAATTCGATTCATTGACTCGAATCAATTGGCTCGAATCAATGGAATGTTATCTGGTCGTCAGGTGACTAGTCGTCAGTTGAATCGTCTTCTTCGGTAGAGTCAGAATCATCTGTGTTGTCGTCAGCAGTAGTGTCATCCGCAGAACTGGCATCAGCAGCACCTTGATCACCTTCTTCGACTGCATCATCTTCGTCGTCATCTTCATTAACTACTCTGACAACCTGAACCAGCTTCTCTTCGTCACTGGTTCTGATCAGTCTGACGCCCTGCGTATTACGACCAAGGGTACTGATGCCATCAACAGCAGTTCGAATTAATGTGCCATTGTTGGTGATCAGCATCACCTCATCGCTATCCTGCACCTGTACCGCACCGACAACATTACCATTGCGCTCTGTGGTTTTGATGTCGATAACACCTTTACCACCACGGCCTTTGGTCGGGTATTCAGTAGTCTGGCTGCGTTTGCCATATCCATTTTCGGTAGCCGTGAGAATGTCACCCTCTTCTTCAACCACAATCAGTGAAATTACCGCTTCACCTTCAGCGATGCGTATACCGCGTACGCCCGCAGCGGTACGACCCATCTTGCGTACAGCACTTTCATCGAAGCGCATTGCCCGGCCACTGCTGGAGATCAGCATGATGTCCTGGCCACCGTCGGTAAGGGCTACGTTAATCAGCTGATCATCAACTCGAAGGTCGATAGCAATTATTCCATTGGCACGCGGGCGTGAAAAATCTGCCAGAGAAGTTTTCTTAACAACACCGTTTTTGGTAGCAAAGAATACAAACTGGTCTTCAGCGTATTCGCGTACAGTTAGTACGGCGCTGACTCTTTCGTCTTCTTCCAATGGCAGAAGATTGATAATCGGTCGGCCACGCGCTCCGCGGCTGGCAATTGGCAATTCATAAACACGCTTCCAGTAAACCTTACCGACACTGGTAAA
>CAYPDN010000482.1:0-2910 GCA_964409445.1 uncultured Granulosicoccaceae bacterium | reverse complement strand
CAGGCTGTGGCCGGTAGAGCGAGAAGAGATTGCAGGATCTTTCTTCTATTCATAATTGATTGTAACTGATTGTATTCGGGTTGAATCGAGTGATCGTGCGCATGCCGGTTTCCTTGCTGTAAACCAATATTGTAGAACGGCATCGGTGAGCCAGGTACCCCATGAAAATTTGCTGAACAAGTGCCAGTGGCAAGCCCTGTGTGCAAAAGGAGAGCCACGATGAATTTGCAAATCGATAGCCGCTGTTTGTGGTGACTGGTAGACTTCAGCACAAAGATCCAGTCACAACAGGCCGGAGACAAAACTTAACATGACAGGTTTATGTAGAAATGAAAACACCCTGGATAGCGCCATCGATCTTATCGGCCGATTTCGCACGGTTAGGGCAGGACGTTGAGCAGGTATTGCAGGCTGGTGCTGACATTATTCACTTTGATGTGATGGACAATCACTATGTACCCAATTTGTCCTTTGGGCCGATGGTCTGTAAAGCACTACGTGATTACGGCATAAAAGCAGTTATTGATGTTCATCTTATGGTTAAGCCAGTTGATCGCCTGATACCGGAATTTGCAGATGCCGGTGCTGACTATATAACTTTTCACCCTGAAGCATCTGAACATATTGATCGCTCACTTCAGCTGATAAACGACAGTGGTTGTAAATCGGGTCTGGTGTTTAATCCTGCCACACCGTTGAGCTATCTTGATCATGTAATGGATAAGATCGACATGATTCTGTTGATGTCAGTCAATCCGGGTTACGGTGGTCAGAGTTTCATTCCGTCGACACTACAAAAACTAAAGCAGGTACGTTCAATTATCGACAACAGCAAATTTGATATCAGACTTGAAGTAGATGGTGGTGTGAAAACAGACAACATCAAAGAAATAGCAGCCCATGGTGCTGATACTTTTGTAGCCGGCTCCGCTATTTTTGGCAGTGGAGACTATGCGGCGACAATTGCTGAAATGAAACGCTCTATCGCTTCTGTGTCCTGAAAAAAATGGATTAAGCCGTGTGGTCAGTTCGCCGCTACCGAGCCAAGCACCTCGATATCAGATTCATCTGTTAATTGAAAAATCACAGCATCGCCGGAGGATGGGTAAATACCAGTGAGTGCTGTAATGACCACTTGATGGGTGACCAGTACGATCGGCTTATCAGTGGATTGTTTTTTGAGCCATAGCTTCAACTTTTCGATTTGCGCAGGCCCGACTTCGCGGTTAGTAAAAAAAGAATTTAACAGCGGTAGTTCCTGTAACTTGCCTATATTCATCTCTGTTGCGGTATCCAGGCAGCGGCACCATTGGCTTGAATAAACCTTCGCATCCATGAGGCCAAGTTTCTTAAAGTCGGTTCCGATCCGCCTGGCCTGCTGTCTTCCGGTTTCTGACAGATTGCGTTGGGTGCCGCATTGTCGGAGTTCGAAGTTATCCGGATCTCCGGTGCCAGGTGCTAGTGCATGGCGCATGATAATTATACTTTTGCCATCGATTACGCTCTGCCACATAGGTGTTACTTCTGCCAAAGAGAGGTTAGACAGTGTCAGAAGCAAGCTAATAAATGCTATTCGAATTTTCAATGTCTGCATATGTTAAGTGGTCGGGCAGATATAAAAGCATATGGCGTTGTTGCATTGCCAGTACGGCGTTATCATATGTGACCAGTAATCAGAGTTTCAGTCCCGATGACAGATGTTGCCGCGCTCAGGCGTATTCTCACAGAAAATCGAACTATTGCCGTCGTTGGCTTGTCAGCCAATGAGTCAAGGCCCAGTTTTTTTGCTGCCAAATATATGCTGGACCACGGGTACAGGATTATTCCGGTAAATCCTACTTACGATGAAATTTTGGGGCAAACTTGTTACCCGGATCTTGAGTCGATACCTTCGTCGGTTGATATTGTCGATGTGTTTCAACGGCCTGACAGGGTTATGCAAACCACTCAGTCTGCGATTGAGATCAAAGCTAAAGTCTTATGGATGCAGCTTGGCGTTGTTAACGAAGAAGCAGCAAATCTTGCCAGCAAAGCAGGGCTTGAGGTAGTGATGAATCGATGTGTGAAAATTGAATATGCACGATTATTTGGTGGTCTGGGATTTATCGGTGTATCCACCGGGATAATTTCTGCCACAAGACCGCGTGTCGTTCCTTACTAGTTAGAGGGCTAATGGATAATGTCTGATCGTGAATACGGAATTGAAACACGCTGCCTGCACGCAGGCCAGTTGCCTGATTCGGCAACCAGTTCTCGTGCTGTACCGCTGTACCAAACAGCGTCATACGTTTTTGATGATTCCGATCATGCTGCCAGCCTGTTTAATTTACAGACTTTTGGAAACATCTATACCCGATTGATGAATCCAACAACGGCAGTATTTGAGGAGCGTATGGCCTCGCTGGAGGGCGGTCGTGCGGCAGTTGCTACCGGTTCTGGTATGGCGGCGCAGATGGTAGCGCTGCTGACAATACTTGAGTCTGGTGATGAAATTGTTTCCAGTAAAGCGCTATACGGTGGTACTTACACTCAGTTTGATGTGAACTTTCGAAAGCTCGGTATCAATACTACTTTTGTCGATGCATCCAACCCTGAGAACTATCGCGACTCAATTACTGATAAGACCAAAGCACTTTATGCAGAGACAATTGGCAATCCCACTTGTAGTGTTGTTGACTTTGAAAAAATAGCAAAAATAGCCAACGAAGCGGGTGTTCCTTTTATTGTTGATAACACCATGGCATCACCTTTTCTTTTCAGACCATTTGAATACGGTGCTGATATTATTGTGCATTCAGCCACTAAATTCATCGGCGGGCATGGTACATCGATTGGTGGTGTGCTTATAGAGTCTGGCAAGTTCCCGTGGGACAACGGTAACTTTCCAGGGATGCTGGAGCCTTCCAAGGG
>CAYPDN010000481.1:1489-2922 GCA_964409445.1 uncultured Granulosicoccaceae bacterium | reverse complement strand
AGGTCAGAAGACCCCATCGTGATGCCAACCGCCTGACCCTCTTCAACCGGGCTGACAGAAACATTGCCAACGCCGGCAGCAGCCAGTTCATCGGCCAGTGAAGCACTAACACCTGCTACGCGATCTTTTTCAGCCTGAATTGCGGCTTCAGCATCAGCGATAGACTGCTCAAGGCCTGCCTTGTCGTCTGCCAGCGCATCGCGCTCAGACTTCGCAGTGTTCAGCTTGCCGAGAAGATCTTTTATCGTTTTGACGGCAGCATCTTTGCCCTTGCTTTCCTTCTCAAGTTTCGCTTCAGTCTCCCTGAAGTTGGTCAGCGCCCAGGTACGAGCTCTGGTCATTTTCGCTAATTTCCACTCTTCTTTTTCAGCTGTCTTCTGCAGAGCTGCTACTTCTTCTGCGCGACCAGTCTCCGAAGCGCGTAACTTGCGCGCCAAATCAGAGACTGTAGAAATCGCAGCACTGCGCCCTTTAGTGACTTTGGCCAGCTTAGCATCACCATCAGCAATTGATTTTTGCAGGCTAAGGACTTCGTTTTGCGCGGCCACTGATGCTTTGCGCTTGGCAGATGCATCATCAATCGCACGACCTAGATTAGCCTGAAGTATATCAACCTTAGACAGAGCACCATCACGCTCAGCTTCCACTGCTGCAGTTGCTTCCTGCTGCTTAGCCAACGCATCATTGGCGTCACTGATATTGCCGTTCAACTCAGCAACTTTTGCAGCCCCTTGCTCGACTTCTCCAAGCGCACTGTCCCGCTCGGCTGTCAGGCTCGCAACTGATTCAGTTAATTCATCACGCTTATCACGTACAAGTTCAAGTTCGCTTGTCAGACTGGCTATTTCAGTCTCAAGTTTTTGCTTCTCTGCAGAACCCGCCTGAAGCTGTGCCTTCAGATCATCAATAGCTGTCTGTTTCTCAGCATTGGCGGCTTCACCATCTGCTACAGATTGCTGCAAACCACCCAGCTGTAACTCCATTCGGTTTTTAGCACCCGCAACACTTAAGAGCCTCTCTTTAAGGTCAGCAGTCCGCGTTTCTGCATTGCTACTCTCGGCTTCTAGTTTTGCCATAGACGCTTCAAGTTCATCACGGCTTTCGCGCACGGTGCCAAGCTCTGATTCAAGCTGTGCCACCTTTAACGTACTTTCATCTGCCGATTTCTGCAGGCTCATGATCTCGGCCGAGTTGTCAACCGGTGCCGGCACACTCGCAAGCTGCGATTTAAGACTGACAATTTCTGCCATGGCAGCATCGACAGCGCTGGTGTCTGCAGGCTTGGCCAACTCTTCTTTCAAGCTGGCTATCTCAGCGTTGGCAGCATCAAGCTCGCTGGTATCTGCAGGCTTGGCCATCTCTTCTTTTAAGCTGGCTATCTCGGCGTTGGCAGCATCCAGCTCGCTGGTATCTGCAGGCTTGGCCAACTCTTC
>CAYPDN010000481.1:0-1389 GCA_964409445.1 uncultured Granulosicoccaceae bacterium | reverse complement strand
TCTCGGCGTTGGCAGCATCCAGCTCGCTGGTATCTGCAGGCTTGGCCAACTCTTCTTTCAAACTGGCTATCTCGGCGTTGGCAGCATCCAGCTCGCTGGTATCTGCAGGCTTGGCCAACTCTTCCTTCAAACTGGCTATCTCGGCGTTGGCAGCATCCAGCTCGCTGGTATCTGCAGGTTGCGCAAGCTCAGCTTTAAGCGAAACTATTTCTTCATTAGCTGCATCCAGAGCACTGGTATCAGGCTCAGCTGAAGCAACTGTCTCAAGCTCTCCCTCAAGGCGATCAATTTCATTCACGGCAATTTCACGATCAGCCAATGCCTGGTCACGCTCTGCTGTCACGGTCGTCAGCTGACCTTTCAAACCATCGACTTCACCCTGAACCATACTCAATTGTTCAGCGTTGGTATCGACAGCTGCCACTGGTGTTGTTGGCACACCACAGTTACGCATACCAGCCAGTACCAGACCACCCAACAACAACGCTGGCAACATCCAGCGGAACAACCACGACATGTCACTGCCGTCATCATGCGCTGCGGAAGCTACAGCACCACCCGATGTTCCACCAGTAGCGCCAGTTCCTGCAGCACTGGATGATGCCATGTGAGTTGTCTGCGTATGGGTTTGCCGCGTCGCGGTTTTTGGTACCGTATGATCAACCGATGCTGCCGCACCGCCGACAGTTGCCGTAGTAACAGTGTCACCCAGCAACATTTGACCAATACCGTCAGAATTATCCAGCACCGCACCGTTTAACAACTGGCGTTTCATAACGCCCAGTACACCCGGTGTTACATAGCCTGTGACAGTATCGGCATCTTCCGCGCTTAACTGCGACGCAATACTTACCGCCTCTGAAATGCTGTCACGCCTGCCAGTACCGACCAGGGCTGCAAGCGATTTGTTGCTATCGGAAATGGCCGCGTGCTTTTCTTTCGCACCAAAATACACAGACGGATCATCAAGCAGGCCATCATCGCAGTAGCGTGCGGCCTCGTAAATTGATTGCCTGCCAGCCTCGTCACGAGCCAACAGGGAAAAGCCATCAAGAACTTCCGTTATAGCTCGGTCGACGCCGGACTGAACCTGTCCTGAGGGCTTGCCAATGATTCTTTCGAGCTGATCAGAAGCTGATCTGCCGAATTCATTATGTACAAGAGTATCTATATTTATAGCCATAGCTTAAGTGCAGTGAATGCTCTCCGTATTCAAGGTTAACTTGTTCAAGTGTAGGGGTTTGAAGTTACCGAAACCGCAGCGTGGAAGTTAATAGATGTTAATTCCCGGCAAAAATCCGCGGAGGACACATTTTTTCCACCCCGATGGCCACAACTATACCTAGGTTTGTCAAGATTCGGATACAGCCTTGCGACTTACCCGAGGTC
>CAYPDN010000480.1:0-2925 GCA_964409445.1 uncultured Granulosicoccaceae bacterium | reverse complement strand
GGGCTGGTATTCGAACTTGGAGCGCCGGGCGCACATTGGTACCAGTGATGCAAAAAGTTCAGAGAATCCTGTCTTATTAAATCGGGCTTTACCCGGTAACACGCAAATTCAACTACACCGCCGGCGTCATACTTTTACACCTTAAAGACTGGTCTCTTGCTGACACTGTGCGCTGGTCATGCCTTGTGGAATTTAGATTTCGTTATATTGTCCGGTGTACCGTAAGGACCACTCGGATAAACAACATACCTGTTGGTACATAAGGTGAGAATTTTTGGAGGTAGGAAGTTTATGCAGTTATTGAAAAGCGCTACCGTCGTAACGGCGGCAATATTATTTTCGTTTGCTGGGCCAATGGCTCATGCTCAATCCGGATCAGTGCTGGACCTTGTCGGAGCTGGAGAGTTTAAAGATTCTCAAAACGGACGGGGGCCTGGAAATGTAATTGACGGCAGCACTGACAAAGAGTCCCGGTGGTCAAGTAAAGGTGAACCTCGCAATGTATGGGTTGATCTTGGCTCGGTACAGCGAGTTACCGATGTTGCAGTGGCCTGGGGTTTTGGTGACGATAAGGAATATGATTTCGAGATTCGTGCACATACAAGTTTGACTGGATCATGGGACAAAATTTACCGTGGCAGCTCTAAAGGTAATACTAACAACTTTGAGGTTTATAACGTCGACAATGTTGATGCCCGCTATGTGCGAATCAAAGTATTTGGCAATGACTTTAACGAATGGCAGTCCATCACCGAAATAAAAGTATATGGCGATGATGGAAACGGAAACAATTCTTCTCCTGCACCTCAACCGATACAGGTAGAAAATATTGACGAACCGCCAACCGGCAGCGGTGGTGGTTCCGGCGAGTTTGGGCTCGACCCGCGAGACAAGCCATGGGAAAACTTCGATCTGTCAGATTGGAAGATAGATACAGTGGTCCGTGGCAGTAATGGTAATTCAGAGAACTATGGTGAGCGTGACTGGGATGAGGGGTCCAAAGAATCAGGAAAATACTTCTTTACCCACTCAGATGGCGGCATGCGATTCGTTACGCGTATTGATGGCGCGAAAACAAGCAGTGGTACTTCGTATGTGCGGACTGAACTGCGTGAAATGCTGCGTCGTGGTAACGAGAGTATTTCCACTCGCGGTGCTAACGGAAATAACTGGGCTTTAGGCTACCAGCCGAGTAATAAAAATCATGCTGGTCGCAACGGCAAATTGTCCGCCACGCTGCGTGTGAATAAAGTAACCACAACGGGCGATGAGAAGTTTCAAGTCGGGCGGACAATTATCGGTCAAATTCACGCCGAAGAAGATGAGCCTCTTAAATTGTACTATCGCAAGTTTCCAGGTGATACTCGTGGTTGTGTTTATATGAGGGTGGAAATTCGTGATTCGAGTGCCAGCGATCTGCTTTTCCCGATTGTAGGCAACGAGGATTGTGATAACCCATCTAATGGTATTGCACTGAATGAATTATTTTCTTATGAAATAATTAATGATGATGAAGAAATTACAGTTCGCATCCGTCGTGGTGACAGCAATGGTCCAACCATTGGCTTGAGAACGATTGATATGGATAGACTGGACTTAGGATATGACAAGTCCGATGAGTGGATGTACTTCAAAGCTGGTGCTTACACTCAAAATAATACGGGTAGAGGTAGTGACGGTGACATTATTACGTTCTACCGTTTGTCAAACACACACGATAGAAACTAGTTTTATCGTTTAGCAAAAAAAGTGGCAAGGGCCTTCAGGGCTCTTGTCACTTTTACATATAAAGGGGCAATACTTAAAGTCAGTGGTATAAAACCCGGCTATTTCGCACCGATGTTATGGTACTCGCCTTCGGTTGTCAGTGTCACTGTAATGATCTGATTGGTATTGTTTTTCCAGTACCATCCGTGATAACCGCCATAGAATGCGGTAATGTTACCGCTGTCGCTGCTTACTGAATCTTCTATCGAGTAACTTTGGTACACCTCACTGTTTGCATAGACATCGCCGTGCGTATCGTGGTAGAGCGGTCCGGTGGAGGTCCAGCTGTAGTCAGCTGAAAATCCTTTGGCCATTTCCATTTTGATTTCTTTACCGTGCCCCGGAAAAACGGCAATAGCTGTTTCGTTTTTCTGGAATGGACGCCCTTCCAGTGGTGCGTCGTCCTCGGCAAGTGCTGATTTGAGTTGCCCCATTGGTGTGAGCCCCAGTGCTGTGCCAATACGCGTAGGGTCAATTCCGCGTTCAGCGGGCAGAATGAACAATACGGTCAGTAGTACCATAATAAGAACCGCAGCAACGGCCGCCACTCTTAATCCAGCGGGGGTTGGTAATTCTTCAGGTAGCGGCTTTCTGATGTGCATAAGTGTTCTCCTAGTGCGCGGCGCCTGCATGGCTAAAGTAGAAAAATAACTGTGTTGCCATCAGTGCAAACCCGCAAACTAACAGTACATAGTTGGCTAGTCGGGCCTGATTCCAAAAACTCTGGTGCCGACGCCAGAATCCCATAATAATAAGTATCACTCCCAGTGCCAGCAACTGACCTAATTCAACTCCCACGTTGAAGGACAGTAAATTGATCAGCAGGCCATTTTCATGAATCTCGAATTCCTGAATTTTTGTTGCCAGACCAAAGCCGTGCAGCAGGCCAAAAACCAGAGTTGCTATTCGGGTATCTGGTGATTTACCCAACCACTTCTGCCACAGTCCGAGATTGTCCATTGCCTTGTACATCACTGAAAATCCGATGATCGCATCGATTAGCCAGGGATTAACATGAATATTCCAAAGCACACCCGCAATCATGGTCACTGAATGGCCGATAGCGAACAGGGAAACGTATAGTGCGACCTCACGCATTCTATACAAAAAGAAAATAACCCCGAATAGAAACAACAGGTGGTCGTAACCGGTCACCAT
>CAYPDN010000479.1:0-2926 GCA_964409445.1 uncultured Granulosicoccaceae bacterium | reverse complement strand
TCAACGAATGGAGAATGATGCAGAGTTGCTTGCTGAATATAATGTATTATGTCAGGACTTGACCCCTTAGCTTTTTTAATGTTTCGCGTGTAAGTAGCATTTGAGACGGACTCAGTACCTCAACTAATGTTGATTATCCTCCAGTGCAAAATCGATCAGTGCACGCACTCTGCGTGGTAACACTTTGCCTTCGAGATAGATAGCATTAAACGGGTAGGTGCGTGTAGTGTATTTCTTAAGCAGTGGTACGAGATGACCTTCAGCAATTTCGCGAGTCAGAACAAAGTCGGGACATAATGCAATGCCGCATCCTTTTACCGCCCAGTCTCGTGTCACTCTTGCACTGTTCACCATAAGTTGCCGAGTTGTAGTAACAGCAAATTCCTTTTTGCCATCAAAAAATTCCCAGCGCGTTGGGTTTGGGCGATTGGTATCGACAATACAGATGTGATTGGTCAGATCTTCAGGGGTTGCCGGCGCCGGATTTTCTGACAGATAGTCAGGGGACGCTACAACACAATCTTTAATTACGCCGAGCTTTCGAACCTTATAGGAAGAGTTGTCAGGTGTGCCGACTCTAAAAGCCAGGTCAAAACCATCTCTGGCTAAATCTACTGTCGCATCATTCAAACGTAAATCGATTTCCAGATCAGGGTTGAGTACGGAAAATCGTTGTACAAGATCTTTGATATAAATCTCACCAAAGGTCAGGGGTGCGGCAATTCTCATCAATCCGGATAAACCTTTTGAGTCCTCCGAGACTGCGCTTAATAAGTCATCAAGTTCATCGAGCACTGCGGGAGCTCGTGCAAGCAGGTTTTCACCGGTTGGTGTCAGCCCGACTTTTCGGGTTGTTCTCTGCAGTAGTCTTGCGCCGATTCGGGTCTCCAGCTCAGCCACATACTTTGAGGTTAAGCGATTAGAGACACCCAGACGCTCAGCGGCTTCGGTAAAAGAGCCTGTCTGCGCTGTTGCGACGAAAGCTTTCAGGCCGTCAACAAGATCCATAGTGATTATCCTTCTATTAAGAACAATATATGGAAAGTAATTCTATATAATCTCCATTGTGTTGAAAAGGAATTAAGCCGATATTAGTCCTTCCAAAACACAACTGATAAGGATTCTCATCATGAACAATCAAAAATCTGCCTCTTACGCCGCGCTTTTGCTGCGTGTATCGCTGGGTGTTGTCTTCCTTGCCCACGGCCTGTTAAAAGTATTGGTATTTACGCCTGCAGGTACAGCCGGTTTTTTCGCATCACTGGGATTACCGGGATGGCTGGCCTATCCGACCATGGCTGCAGAAATATTAGGGGGTGTGCTTTTGATAGCCGGAGTTCAAACTCGCATCGTCTCGCTGACATTGCTTCCGATACTTATTGGTAGTCTGTGGGTGCACAGTGGAAACGGCTGGTTATTCACCAACGATAACGGAGGCTGGGAGTATTCATTGTTTCTATCCATAGCAGCTGCCGTACAGGTTTTACTGGGTAACGGAGCGTATGCATTTGATCCGTTTAAAAAGGACCAAACGGTTGTTAATACTCAAAGCGCATGAAAATCAGATCAGGTCTGCCACTTAACGTGTCAGGCCTGATGTCATTGCATCCGAAAATAGAATGATGTCCTCACATCGGTTCGCGATTATTTTTAATCCAGGGTAATTATCTATGTCTTTAAATTCAGCAATACAGCATCTGAAAGGCAATCTTAAAAAGTCAGATCGAATGCCAGTTGTGTTTATCGGGCACGGTACACCGATGAATGCGATTAAAGAAAACTCCTATACGGACAGTTGGATTCAGCTGGGTCAGTCGCTGCCGCGACCGCAGGCAATTCTTGTTATATCTGCTCACTGGATGACAAGTGGCACCACACTGGTAGATATTTCCGACAGGCCGCGCACCATTCACGATTTTGGTAATTTTCCACAGGAATTGTTTGAGCAGGAATATCCTGCCCAGGGAGACCCCGTTCTCGCGAAAAAGGTCGCGCAGCTACTCGCGCAAATAGATGCGAAAACCGATGATACCTGGGGTCTGGATCATGGCGCCTGGACGGTCTTAAAATTTATGTACCCGGATGCAGACGTGCCGGTATTTCAACTATCGATAGATCTTTCACAAGATCTCGACTGGCATCAATCTATTGGTAAGTACCTTTCTGATCTGCGTGATCATGGCGTATTGATATTGGGGTCAGGAAATGTTGTTCATAACTTAAGCCAGATCCGGCCTGATGGTGAAGCATATGAGTGGGCTTTGGAATTTGACCAGGCTTTTGTAGATGCGATGGAAGATCGCAATATGAAAAAACTGGCTGATGCAGATCAGCAGCTTTTAAAGATAGCCCACCCAACGCTCGATCATTATATTCCTTCAATGACAATCGCAGGTGCATCCACTTCGAACGATGAGCTTTATTTTATTAATGAAGGTATTGATCTGGGCTCGGTTTCTATGCGCTCGTTCGTATTTCACCAAAAGGTCTGAATTTAACAAGGCTGCATTGCAGGCACAAAAAAGGCCACTTTAGAAGTGGCCTTATTTTTTGTTGGTGGAGGCGGCGGGAATCGAACCCGCGTCCGCCAGTACTCCGCCCTCGGCGCTACATGCTTAGTTTCGTCTTTGATTTAACCTTTCCGACCCGACGAACAGGGGCTGGATTAGCGATCCTTTGATTATTTAGTGGTTCGGGTCAAGGCTCCCCTCCCTCACGATCCTGCGGCTAATGCCCCCGGTCCGAGTCACAGGCAAAACGGAGTCGGGGTAGAACTGAACTAACTAGAGGTTAATGTCTAATTAGGCAGCCAGTGCGTAGTTGTCGTCGTTGGCAACTAAAGGTTTTGCAACTGGATTAACGAGGTATTTGCCCCTCGGCATGCTCCTAAGGTTTTGCCACCCGCGTCGAAGCCAGGTCGCCCCCC
>CAYPDN010000478.1:0-2960 GCA_964409445.1 uncultured Granulosicoccaceae bacterium | reverse complement strand
CACGCAGGGCTAAAGCTGTCAGAAACAGCGATGGAAGCCGTTGAAGGTGCAGACGCATTGATTATCATGACCGAGTGGAATGAGTTCAGAAGTCCATCCTGGGAAGGGCTTAAAAAATCCCTTAAAGACCCTGTTATATTCGACGGTAGAAATCTTTATGAGCCCTCCGTAGTTGCAGACAACGGTATTCAGTATTACTGCATTGGTCGTCCGGTAGTCGGATAAACAACCAGATAAAAATAGAATTTGTACTGTTGAGGCCGCCAGCGTAAATCGCTGTCGGCCTTTTTATCTTTACCGCTTTAAATTTTACGCAGGACGATTCCGAAATTCACAGCCTGGAAAATTAAGCGCAAATCGGTAAATGAATGCGGTACGCTGTAACTCAGCAAGCCGATTTAGTTCATACCGGTAATAACCAAACCAGTTAAATGCCAACAACCCCAGAGACCGATACAAACTGGCATAAGCGAGTTTGGTGGCTCGCTGCCCCAATCATACTGTCAAATGTCACCGTACCACTGGTGGGCGCTGTAGACACAGCCGTCACCGGCCATATGGACTCACCCGAACCGATCGCCGCAGTAGCACTGGGTGCTTCAGTTTTCAGTCTTGTGTTCTGGACCTTCGGGTTTTTGAAAATGGGCACCAGCGGCAGTATCGCTCAGGCTTACGGTGCCAGGGATGAGGTCACTATAAGCCTGACTATCGTCCGCTCGCTAATCATCGCAGCTGTACTCGGGATCATCCTGATAATGCTACGCAATCCAATACTCGACATTGCCCTGCGAATAGTTAGTGGCGATAACAAAATTGAAGAGCTGACACGAGATTATTTTTCCATTCGCGTATGGTCTGCCCCGGCAACGCTTGCCAACTACGTGCTGACCGGCACCCTGATTGGACTGCAAAGAATGCGGTCAGTTTTTGCTTTTCAGCTACTACTTAACTGCACTAATGTCGCACTCGACTTACTCTTCGTACCGGTTATGGGCTATGGCATTGAAGGAGTTGCTGTCGCCTCAGTGATCAGCGAATACACGGCTCTGTTACTGGTACTCTACCTGATACGCCAGCAACTAAAACTTGCAGCAAACACAGCTACATCTGTCGCGTTACGCGAGCCTGAGCCACTTAAAAGACTCCTGAAACTCAATGGCGATATTTTTATCAGAACATTGTTACTGGTATCGTGCTTTTTCTACTTTAACGCCAGCAGCGGCAAGTTCAGCAGTACTGTTTTTGCAGCCAATGTAATACTGATGCAGCTACTGCATATTTGTGCCTACGCCCTGGATGGATTTGCTCATGCAGCAGAGACCCTCGCAGGCCAGGCCTGGGGGAGTAAAAGCCGGCAACAATTTCACGGTGTAGTTCGCGCATCTACTCAACAGGCTGTGATCACCGCGATCGTAATGTCCGCTTTGATATACCTGGCGGGTCCTGCCATCCTTCGCCTGTTCACTAACCAAATAGAAGTTTTGGCTGCGGCGAATTCACTGTTACCATGGATGCTTGTATTGCCGTTTTTGTCGGTCTGGTGTTATCAGCTCGACGGTATTTTCATTGGCACAACGCACTCTCGGGAGATGCGCAATGCTATGATAATATCCGCTGTTCTATTCTTTGCATTGACATCAGTACTTATTCCCCCGTTCGGCAATATTGGTTTATGGCTCGCCTTTACAATTTTTATGATAATTCGCGCTGTCACTTTATTTCTCTACTACCCGCGCATTAAAACAACTATTAATCAATCCCATGCACACCCATGCAAATAAGTGAAAATGTATCACTGCGTGAGCGCAACAGCTTCGGGTTTGATATTAGCGCGGAGTACTTCTGTAACGCCACATCTATAGATGATGTTCGCGAAGCGCTGAACTGGCAACACAACAAAAATTGTCCATTGCTTATTCTCGGTGGTGGCAGCAATACTGTTTTTACACGCAACGTAGAAGGACTGGTGCTGCACATTGCAATCGACGAACTTTCGGTAAGTGTAGACAACACCTCGGTAACCGTTAATGCAGGCGCCGGGATCAACTGGCACGCACTGGTCGAAAGCACGGTCTATAACGGTCACTACGGCCTCGAAAATCTGGCACTTATCCCAGGTAACGTGGGTGCTGCACCGATACAGAATATTGGTGCCTATGGTAAGGAGGTTTGCGACAACCTGATTTCAGTAGACGTGTTGCACCAAAAAACACTGGAAGTCGTCACTCTTGAAAAGTCTGACTGCGACTTTGATTATCGACACAGTTTGTTCAAAACCCCATCTGGTACAGAACTCATTGTGCTTGGCATCAGATTAGAGCTGTCGACTCTGGACAACCCTGTCGTCACATACCAGGCACTCAAAGACTCTCTGGAAGAAGACACGACAGGTGCTGCGCCAGATGCCAGATCAGTATTTACGCATGTTTCGAATCTGCGGCAAACAAAACTGCCGGATCCGGCAGCTCTGGGCAATGCTGGCAGCTTCTTTAAGAACCCGGTGGTTCCGAGCCAACATGTTGACACACTGCGTATCACACATCCGGATATGCCCGCCTACCCGCAGGCTGGAGATTTTTATAAGCTGCCAGCGGCCTGGCTTATTGATCAGGCAGGCTGGAAAGGCCATCGCAGCGGGGATGTCGGTGTACACGACCGCCAAGCTTTGGTGTTAGTGAACCACGGCACAGGGTCTGGTCAGCAGATTGCAACACTGGCGGATGAAATCCGTATGGACATAAAAAAACGATTTAAGATCGAGCTCGAACGCGAGCCGGTAATCTACTAGAAGAAGCACATTTAATAGCAATAAGCCACGCGGCTACCCCCAAGAGAAAGTAAAACCAACTAATGAGCAATCGCTTATTCAGCAATATTCTGAACGCATGGAAAGGTGTGTCGACGCAGTTCAGCGGCAAACGCCTCGAGCTGAGCCCTTACCTGCACGCAGATGAAATTGA
>CAYPDN010000477.1:0-2961 GCA_964409445.1 uncultured Granulosicoccaceae bacterium | reverse complement strand
GCGAAGCTTTCACGAATGTGTTTCAGGGAGTGACGTTGCCAGTTGATCTGCCAGACCGATGTAGTTGGACGGGGTCAGCTCAAGCAACTGTGCCTTGACGTTGTCATCCAGTTCAAGTGTTGCAATAAAATCGTGTAGCGTTTCCTGCGTAATTGCCTCTCCGCGAGTCAGAGCTTTCAATTTTTCATACGGGTTTTCAATTCCGTAGCGGCGCATAACAGTTTGAATTGGTTCTGCGAGTACTTCCCACGAAGCATCCAGATCTGCAGACAATGCCGCCTCGTTAACTTCCAGTTTGCCTATGCCTTTGAGCAACGACTCGTGCGCAATAAGAGAGTGTGCAAACGCAACACCTAAATTTCGCAACACCGTAGAGTCGGTGAGATCACGCTGCCATCTTGAGACAGGCAGTTTCGCACTGAAATGTGTAAAGAGGGTATTTGCGATACCGAAGTTGCCCTCTGCGTTTTCGAAATCAATCGGGTTAACTTTATGTGGCATTGTAGATGATCCCACTTCGCCATCGACCAGTTTTTGTTTGAAGTAACCAATCGATATATACGACCAGATGTCTCGCGCAAAGTCGGTATAAATGGTGTTGATACGCGCATAGACATCGAATATCTCTGCCATATAGTCGTGCGGTTCAATTTGTGTGGTGTAGGAGTTGTGGGTAAGACCCAGTGACTCAACAAAATCGTAGCCGGTTTGCAACCAGTCAACATCCGGGTAGGCGACAGCATGTGCGTTGTAGTTGCCGACCGCGCCATTCATTTTGCCGAGAAACTCTACTGCTCCTGCAGCACTTATTTGCCTTTGTATTCTCGCCACCACATTGGCCATTTCTTTGCCCAGTGTGGTAGGGGTTGCTGTTTGCCCGTGCGTTCTGCTGAGCATTGGTGTCTCTGCATGGGCTTGTGCCAATGAATGAAGCGACTCGGTGACTTTAGTAACCGCAGGCATCATGACTTCAGAGCAGGCTTGCTGCAGACTCATTGCATACGAGAGATTGTTGATGTCTTCGCTGGTGCAGGCAAAGTGCAGAAAGCTGCCGGCCGCCACCAGTTCATCATCGGCATCGAACTTCTCTTTAAGTAGATATTCCACCGCTTTGACATCGTGGTTAGTAGTCGCTTCAATTTCTTTTACCCGTGCAGCATCCTCTGCGTTGAAGTCGGCCGCCATTGATTCGATCTTTTGGTGCCCGTCGTCGCTTATGGTCAGTTCAGTAATATCCGGGTTGCGCGCAAGTGTTTGCAGCCAGCGCAACTCGACAATGGCGCGATTGCGGATGAGTCCGTATTCGCTGAAAATCAGTTGCAGTGGCTCGGTTTTAGCGGCATATCTGCCGTCGATCGGAGAGATAGCGAGAAGGCTGTCTGGCATGAATAGGTCTTTGGGGTTGGTAAAAAACTGATTATCTCACGCACGCATTACGGGGCAAGAATATTTATCGGGTTTTGGGTTTAATTGTGGTCGAACAGAGGCTGGAATACGTATTTTACTGAGTGTGGATCTGTGGGAGAGTATCCCCCTGTTTTTTGCAGATGTCGCTGGTTAGAAAATTATCGAAGCCAGATCGAACGATCTGCAGTAGTTACCGTTACAGGGATTACTCTATCTTGTCTGACGATAAGAAGGTCGACAGAGTCCCCCACCTGTTGATCCCAAAGCTGCTGATAAAAATCCGACATGGTGGTCACACGAATATTGTTTATGGAAATAATTTTATCGCGCTGCTGCAAACCTGCCACCGCCGCCGGACTCTCTTCTGCTACGCGCACTATTTCAAGATCCGGAACTGCTTCATTCAAGATCGTGCCGAGCCACGGTCGTGCATTTACGGATGGCTGGCCGTTTAAAAAGCGGCCCATGCTTCTTTGCAAATGCTCAACAGGGATAAACAGATTACCGTTAACTCTGCTTTCGGCATGGGCACCCTCGGTGTAAATGTTGCTGAGCAACAGGCTGCCAATACCAATCAACTGTGCATCGCGATTGATCAGCGCTGCGCCACTAAACGCTCTGGTTGCAGGTGCCGTATAAATTGCTCGATCAATAAGGTACTCCCATGAACCGGCAAATTCCCGAATATCTGCGACACGGGTGACGTGCGCAGCATCAGTTCCCCCATGGGGTAGCACCACTACATCATCTTCAATACCGATCAAACCGGAATCACCCAGAGACAGTGGGACAATTTCTGGTGGTAACTCAGACCGGAGCAAAGCCAACCCTGTCGCATGATCGTTTACCACTATCTCTGCCGCAACCGGTTTGTCATTTCCGAATGTAACAAGTACCTCTGTTGCTTCGAGCACCAGGTAACCAGCAGTAACAATTAAACCGGTCGAATCAACCACCGCGCCACTGCCGGAGCGTTCCGAACCCAGCAGCGCAACTGTTCGGCCTGTCGGTTCAATCGTAGACTCAATGCTGACCACCGATCGGGCAAATTGTGTGGCTGTGGGTTCAGCCAGTACCCCTGCTGACAGACACCATAAGAACAACAGGATTACAGCAGTAAATTGTTTATTCATACTCTTTGCCAGCCGTTTGTAGTGCAACCCAACGGGCAGTATACCGGTAATGAGCTGAGTCGCTATCCGGCGCGGGTACAGTCGAGTCCGATAGCTCTCCTTCGTTTAATCGACGGTATTGTGTCGGCCACCCTCAGGGTGACTACCGCTATGCTGAACCTTTCAGCTACTGCAATGCGTTATCGCACCCTCGGTTGAGAATACCTCGGTTTGTTTTGCAGCAGGCTGGCTTGTGATTGGACTTCTGTGGCAGCGCGTTGTATCTGCTGCGCTGCGTTTTTATTGATAGTTCCAGCGAATGATTTGCAAATGCGAGTTGACCAACGCTCGAATATGCTTTCTCGATGCTGGTAAAGCCAATGGATTAAATTGGTAGGCGCGATTGGATTCGAACCAACGACCCCCACCATGTCAAGGTGGT
>CAYPDN010000476.1:0-2964 GCA_964409445.1 uncultured Granulosicoccaceae bacterium | reverse complement strand
AAGAAAAAACGGCGAGACAGTCACAGGGGGATCTGTCTCGCCGAACAGGGGGTGGTACTTCAGGTACCACCCTATAGACTGCTCTCTTAATGCTTTCTGAACTTTACTTTTGCAGTCTTTAAAGTGTTGTCGGGTAGACTTACCAGACAGTTATGTTCTGAACGCTGGCTTAAGAACGGCTGGCTTAAAAACTATGATGACGTCGACCGAAGTTTCGAAAGCCTCGCAGGTTGTGAGTGTCTTCCTGATTGGCTTTGTCGCGGTTAGCGATAAACGGCCCGGGCAGTTCACGACCGAGATAGGACGGTGCAGTAAAAGTTCCCTGACTTTGAGAATGATTTACCGCTGAAAAACTCTGGCATCCTGATAGCGCCAAAAAAGCTGTGGCAGCAACGGTGATAATGGCGGTTTTTTTCATACGATTCTCTTCTGTTTGCTAGTTGACCACTTTATACGGGCTTGGCTATACAGAATGCCAGAACGTCGTCACAATTTGCTGTGGATCTAACCCATTGAAGCTCCCTGGTTGAATAAAACCTCGAATTAGGCCGATGCTCGTGTCTACCGAGTCTCGTTCTTCAGGCTGGCGAAAGGTGCTTTTGCCAAGCAGGTCTGCAGGGTTGGCCGGTGCTTTGCACGGTATCCCGAACGGCACGAAAGCCGTGCAACTACGGAATACCATAATCCGTGATTCAAATGTCTGGTAATGCCAAAAATCTGCGAGAGTCTGATAGCGCACTGATGATGTCGTTCGCCGCCGGAGACTGCGAGGGTTTCGAGGTGCTGTATCGCCGTCACAGTGGTGCGATTTATCGATTTTTCTATTTTGGCACCCACGGCGACAAAAGCCTCGCGATAGAGTTATTCCAGGACGTATGGATGACAGTAATTCGTGGACGTGCGCGCTACACCAGCGAAATAAACTTTGTAGACTGGTTGTATCATTCTGCCTGGGCGCGGCTTCATGATCATCTCCGTCTGCATACGCTGGAGCAGGACTCTGACGACCATAGCGTAACCTCGCAAAACTCTAAAGTGGTAAGTATTGTATCGAAGAGCCGTTCAATCGAAGAGTTGAATGCAGAGGAATCAGACGAACTAGTGGATGTTGGGGCCGATGTTGTGGAAGCTGTTCCTGAGGTTGTGAACGACGCGAATACATCTCTGGCAGATTCATCTCTGATAGATGTGATAAAGAATCTCGATCCGGAACAAAAAGAAGTGGTTTTGCTTCGTTATTGTTTTTCAATGACAGCGCAGGATATAGCTGACTTTATAGATGTTGGTAAGTCGACGGTAGATCGCCTTGCCCGTGAGACCGCTGCCGTGCTGCGTCAGAAAGTTTCTATGAGATTAAACAATGGCGAACAGTTAAATGGGTGAGGTTATCAGTATTAAAAGATCAACTGACGATGATCTTTATGCGCTTTTTAATGAGGCTTGCCCTGAAGTACCTGCAGCGATAGACGAAAAAATTCAATACGCGGCAATAAGAGCGATCGGTGGAAGCCACGAGCACTCTGCTCAGCTGTCATTTAAAACGGTTTGTCTGGTAGTTGCCGGTGCTTGTCTGATAGGTGTTGCCCTCGTCAGGGGGGTGTCCGATCGCTGGAACCATGCGGTAGATTCTGCAGCGATGTATTCAGTACAGTCGAACAATCTGAATAATGAGTTAGTACTGGGTGCTGCTCTGCCACCGGAAAGCAGTGGTGAGAAAAGCTGGCGCAGATCGCGGGGAGCATGGGCTGAGTATGTTGCGCGTCTTGAGCGTGATCCGTTTTATCAGTACGTCCAGCAGGAAAAAATGCGCTTTGAAGCACGGTATCCGAGTAAGCCGTAAAGCCAATCCATCAGAGACCTCTTTACCTTATGATTCGACACACGTCGGACCTGCAGATTCTTCTGTAGTGGTATGGGCAATGTAATCTCCGCACCACGGTATTTGCTGGCATAATTCTCGGCTCAAAAATTGGCCGTATTGACTTGTAAATTATCAACTTGGCCTTAACTTTTAGCCAAATCGATGGTCAATAGTAGTAATGGGCTGGTCCAGCGGGAGTTTACACAGTTAGCTGAAACTGTTGATGCCGTTAAACTTTTTTTCTGATCGGTCGAAATAACTGCGTGAGACGATAGACCGGGACAGTGTTCCTGGTGATATCCGGTAGGTTTAGAACATGATCGGAAAATTAGTTTTTGGCATAGCTACAATGCTGTTCGGCGCATCGCTGTTCACTGCAACGGTGACGTTGGGCGATGCAAAAAGCCTTGCCGGTGTTCAAGCCTTCTTTTCTGCGTTGCGCTACGGTACCGCGGGTCTTTTTTCTGCTGGTTCCCTGTCAGACGTTATTTCGTACTTTATCGCTCTGATGTCTGCCGCTGCGAACTTCGTATTTATTTTTTGGGCGATGTTGGTATTTTCACCAACCAGAGTTACCGCTCTGAAGTGGTTCTGGTGGGTTAGCCTGATTTTTATTGTTGCGGCTGCCTATATGGGTGTTCTGATTACACTCGACGACAGAGCCGTATTGAAGCCAGGTTACTTCCTGTGGCTTGCAGCTCTTGTACTGATGTTTATCGCGCCGGTCGTAAGCAGGTTTGAGCGCAAACGCGAGCTGGTACTTGCAAGGTTATCAAAGCGGCTCAGTCGCACAAAGACGCTTGCTCGTTAAGTAAAAAAACTGGCCCGTTGCGGCTTTAAACTTCCACTTCCATCTCGGTACGGTCCTCATGACCAAAAACCTGCAGGTATCTGTTTACTTCTGATTCAGGGCCCGTGGCTTTGGCGAGATTATCTGACAGTTTTACTGTAGGTATGCCGTTGGCAGAGGTGATTTTTACAACCAGTGAAAAAGCTTTCAGGTTATCGTTTTGATAAGGCGCGCAATCACGGAAATCATTTGTCAGATTGGTACCCCAGCCAAAGCTGGTTCTAACGCGTCCGTCAAAGTGGTGATAAGTCGA
>CAYPDN010000475.1:0-2968 GCA_964409445.1 uncultured Granulosicoccaceae bacterium | reverse complement strand
AGTTAATGCTGCCTAAACTTGATCCAAATGCCTCAGCTGAAGAAGTTGAGGAGTTAATGCAGCAGGCACGAAAAGCAAGTGCGCTGCTCCGTTCGTTATCACATGAAACACGCTTGCTAATACTTTGCCTGCTCACCGAACGTGAAATGTCAGTATCTGAAATTGAAGAATTGATCAACCTACCGCAGGCAACTGTTTCACAGCAACTGGCAAGGCTGCGGCAGGACAACCTTGTTGTCACACGAAGAGAAGGACGCACTATTCACTACAAAATAGCCGATAAAGACGTCTCGAAAATTATCGAGTCACTATACGAGCTGTTTTGCAAACCTGTGCGTACGCGGTAGTTCACTTTGGAGAACGGCGATGCTGGCTGATTCTCCGTGGTTGTTGCCTGTTGTCGGTCTTATAGTCGGAATAGTTGCCGGTGTTGTTGCTCGCTGGAATCATTTTTGTACTCTATCTGCGTTGGAGCGATATTGGTACGCCAATGATTCAAGCGGAATAAGAACCTGGGTGCTGGCCGGTGCCGTGGCATTGCTCACGACGCAATTACTGCTCGCTTTTAATGTGATCAATATAGATGAAAGCTTCTACCTGAGCCCAAATATCTCACTAATCGGTTCAGTATGTGGGGGCATCATATTTGGTTTTGGTATGGCATTGGTGGGGACATGCGGATTCGGTGCGTTGGTCAGTCTCGGTGGTGGCAGTTTAAAATCTTTAATCGTAGTCGCAGCTATCGGGCTTTCAGCACTCGCAGCGCAACGAGGAGTTATTGCTAATCTGCGTGTTTCATTTGTAGAACCGCTATCTTTAGATCTGGGAACCAGCAGCCAGTCAATAGCCGCTATTGCAGAAAAAATTACCGGTCAGTCTATGCCATTCACAATAGCTGTGATGCTATCCGCTGCACTCCTTTTCTGGATATTTTCAACTCCTGAATTCCGTCGAGACAAGCGCAGCATTACAACAGGCATGATTATCGGTCTTTGCGTAACTTTCGGCTGGCTGGCAACCAGTCTGCTAAGTAACTATATGTACAGAACCGTGCAGATCGAATCGGCATCATTTGTTTTGCCTCCGGGGGAGCTTGTGTTTGGTCTGATTGCCGTTACCGGATCAGTACCGGACTATGGTGTTGGACTGGTATTGGGCGTTATTTTTGGTGCATGGATCGTGGCAGTAAGAACCCATGATGTGCGTTGGGAAGCATGCGATGACGCGCGCGAACTTGGCAGGCACTTAGCAGGTGCATTTTTAATGGGCACGGGCGGAGTGCTCGCAGCCGGCTGCACCGTCGGACAAGGTATCTCAGCGCTGTCTACAATGGCGTTGTCAGCACCATTGGTTTTCATCAGCATATGCATTGGTGCTCGACTTGGGCTGAAGGCGTTAATTGAGGGTTCTTCTTCACTGTTGCCTCGTGCGTTAAAGTGGTAATTCCTTTCGTCAGACTCGCATTTTTGTAACGCAGCAATCTAACTAACATATTGAGAAATTGAGAATATTCCATGAAGTCTGTGAATCGAGTAGGAAATTTCTTTTGCCGTCTTGCCGACATCAGACGTTTACTGGCAGTGATGGTTGTATTTTGGATGTTTGCAAGCAGTACGGCTACAGCTGCCACCAAGGTGTTTATACAGAATGACACCGATGGTGAAATTGAAGTGGCAGATCTTGTTGTAAGCGGGGATAAATTAAGTAAAAAAGCCTGGAGTAAAGGAAAGACCCTGATTGCTCCAGGTCAACGAATTAGAGTATTGTCAATTAACCGCACCGGCAAATTTAACTGGATGGATCCTACTCCGCGTTTTATTGAACCAGGTAAAATCGCCATATTTACTATTGCGTTAACCGTCAGTAATTCGAGCAAAACGTTATCGATCAAACAAAAATTGCTAGGCACCGGTGCCGATAGCAAACTCTGGTACTCAATTGACGAACAGGCTGGCAAGGCTGACTGGGTTTTACCCTTCGAAGAGATTTCCGGAACCTGGTCGAACGATGAATCTGATGGACTAAGTTACGTTTACAGAGCCTTAAAAACAGAAAATGATGATGCTCTGGAGCTCATTATTAAACAATAACTCAGTCGATTTTTTGTTAAGCAATTGGCCCTGATCGTTTGCATAGTCGTTCTGTCGAAACTACCCATATCTACGTGAGATACTTCTAGTCGCTTCTGGCAATTGATCTTTTAAATTGACTTGGGCTGCGTCAGTGTGGATAAACCTTATAAGTTTGATCTCGGTTAAGAACCAGTCCGTACCGAACTATCAACGTCGTATGGATGCCAGAGTGGACACATCTAAGGGGTGTCTACTATTGCAGGGCCTTAATATTCAAATACTTAGCAGCCAGGATTGGCTATATGTATGCTGGGTTCACCAATATGGCAAAGAATGCCTCAACCAGATGGATCACTTGCCGCTTGAAATACATTAACGTGGTCTTATCGGTGCAACAATTGATGTTCCGATGATGTTCCGATTAACGGCAGTTGTTTTCGAACGTCTGTCCCCGCATGTAATTTACAACTAGTGAGACGGAAAACACGTGCTTAATATTTTTAAAACACCTCACGTTATTCAAGAAGTTACGGCTGACAACATCTTTGAATCTTTTCATTGGGTGATAGATAACTTTGATGCCTCAACATTTATCAATCATACTCAGCTTGTTTTGCCAAATTCGACTTTTTTTCCGGATAAAACAAACAATGAGTTTGATATGGCAAAAACAATATGCCAACGCATATTAGAATACTCTGGTCTGGCGCATTGGCCATTCAAAATGGTCCCGTGGGATCAGTTTCATCAAAATTCACCACCATTGTTAGAACTAGATTGCAGCGTACGCCCTTATACGCCAGGAGCGGAAACTGCAAAAGAGATCGCAGCCAATAACTCGGAACAGCTATTACTGTCATATTCCAGCGCCATGATGAAAAAACCGATGGATTTAG
>CAYPDN010000474.1:0-2992 GCA_964409445.1 uncultured Granulosicoccaceae bacterium | reverse complement strand
TATAATGCAGTGAGCAACGCCTGTACTAACACTGAGCGTGCCTGGCATCATAACAATCGCGATTTTACACCATTGCAACCACTCGAGGATAACTGCCTGAGTAAATAAGGGAGTCGTGATAGTGCTTAACTAATTCAGGGGAAAGCCCATACTGTTCTATCTATTTGTTCCTGACCATGATAATTTCGATAGACGAGTACAAAGTTTGAAGGTGACATTTACAGTTTTCCAGCAAAGAAGTTTAACTTAATATGGGATTGGTTCGATGAACAGGATATTTACTTCTATTACTTCAAAGTGTGCCATTTGTCTATTGTTAGCTTTGGGTGCTCCGTTATCGGCAACTGCTGATACAACGGATGTCAAAACTCAAAATACGGTCGAAATACTAAAGGAAGGAGCGCATTGCGAAGATGACCCTAACTGCTTCAATCGCTATCATCCCGCGATCAAGCCAGTCGCCACCGCGAAACCTGGCGATTTAATAAAGGTGCACACCCGTGATGCACTTGACTCCAACCTGACGATTGACTCCGAGCCAAAAGATATTATGGCGATAGATCTTAATCTCATCCATCCTATGACCGGGCCGATTCATATCGAAGGTGCGGTACGGGGAGATGTGTTAGCCGTCACGCTGGTCAATATTGATCCCGATGAATATGGCTACACCACATTGATACCGGGTTTTGGCTTTCTACCTGATCTGTTTACAGATCCGTTCATAGCAAACTGGAAGCAGGATAGTCTTGAAGCGGTATCTGAACAGGTACCTGGTGTGAAAATTCCGATGGCCGCATTTATGGGATCGGTAGGCGTAATGCCCGGAGAACCGGAAGTTGAGAAATGGCTTGCGCGTGAAACCGAACTGGCCGCGGTGGGAGGCGTTGCACTTCCTCCGGAACCAACGGGTGCACGCCCGCCTGAAGTATGCGGGCCAGAGGGCAGTCATAAGGATAAATGTTTGCGAACAATTCCACCGCGAGAAAACGGTGGCAATATGGATGTTCAGCAAATGGTTCAGGGCACCACGCTTCTGTTGCCATGCTTCATTGATGGTTGTGGTTTTTTTATAGGTGATGTTCACTACGCACAAGGTGATGGCGAGGTGGCAGGTACCGCAATTGAAACCGGTGCCGTGGTAACTGTAAAAACAGAAATTCGTAAAGGAATGGGATCTCTGATTAAACAGCCTCATTTCGAGGGCGGTTCTCAAATCAAAGCACTTGAACCAGATAAATTTCATGCGACTGTCGGCTTTCCTTTAAAGGAAGCAGGTGAAATACCACCTCAATGGACTTACCTTGACAGCGAAAAAATAAGGCCACTATCGCAGTTGTCAAACGACATTACGCTTGCTGCACGCAATTCACTTTTGCAAATGCTGGATTGGCTTCAGGCGACAAAGGGGCTGAGTCGTGAACAGGCTTTTGTGGTGACCAGTGTTGCATGTGATCTGCGTATTGGAAATGTGGTTGATGTACCCAACTATGTAGTTTCAACAATCTGCCCGTTGGAAATATTCTCTGAGTAAACACGGTCAATCTAGCGTGCCATAGACCAGCGAGTAATAGACCAGCGTGCCATAGAAAAGGGAAAGGTGATGCAAAGAAGGCAATTTGTAGCCAGTGCATTAGCACTGGCAGGATCCGGAGTGCTGCATGTCTCTGATCTGCAGGCACACACACCATACGGCCAATGGAATAGCTTTCGGCAGCGGCACTTGCAAGTTTTAACGGCGAGAAGCGATCTTAAAGGTGATGCGATAGGCGACGCCTGGGTGGCGGTACTGACAGAACATTTGCCAAAATCAAAGGCGGTAGTCAGCCGTGCTCGCAACTTTGTTCGGGTTGCAAGCCTGCTTAAAACTGATCAGGCCAAACTCGCTGTGCTGTCTTACGAGCAGGCAGAGATGATGTTCTCAGCTAAATCACCGTTCGAGGGTTTTTCTCCGATGCCGTTGCAGCTACTGATAGATAATGGCGAGTACCTGTTAGTTGCTCGTGATGACTTGCCACTTGACCACGGCTATATGTTAACTGGTACATTACTTGAGGCCCAAAAAACACTAAATATTTCGGTACCTGTGAACGGAATGTTCGGTATGACGGCGCATCCCGGTGCAATGGCAGTTGCTAATGATCAAACGATCGAGTCGGTATCAAACTAAGATGCCTGGTGCATGAGCATTCCCGGAATCTTACTCGAGACGTGCTAATGAGATTCTTCCTGAAAGCGAGCTTTCATCTTTTTCATATCTGCTTCAGACCCGTTGTTCCAGCTGTCAAACACTTTGTCCATAGGTACCATGCTATTGCCATAGTTGACTCGGAAAAAACGATGATGCAGGTTGTGAAAGTTGTCCCCCGTCGGAATTCGTAAACGCTTACCAATAGAAACATAGTCAAATCCGGAATGTGATACCGCGGGACTTACACCCTGGAATAAACCGGTGAGAATAATTATTACCGGATGCACTGGCACAATCCACCAGAGGAGAAATATACTGAAGTAAATTATATGTTCTATCGGATGCATAGATATCCCGGTCCATGGCCCGGTTACTACATTAAGGTGGTGCCTGGCATGAGCCACATCGTATAGCCATCTTGTATGTAGCAATCGATGATTGAAATAAAAATGCAAAGTTGACCAAAAAAACACACCCCACAGTGCGATAAGAAAATAACCCGGAGATTCACCTATCGAGGGTGCGACTACATAGCCGTTTGCATACCACCAGTAGGTAGCTGCCTCATATATCGTCCAGACAGTGACGCCGCTTAGCAGACTAAAGGTCATGTTATCCAGTACCTGGTCGCCCCACAGGAATCTTTTGTTATCTTTAGCGAGCCAGCGTGTGGAGAATTTTGTATGAGTGTTTTGTGATTTCTTTATGTAAAGCCACCAGTGCAAACCACCAGCAACAAGACTTAACACCAACGCGTTTCGCAACCACAGATAGCCCACCCAGGTAAAAGAAAACGTTGTC
>CAYPDN010000473.1:0-3000 GCA_964409445.1 uncultured Granulosicoccaceae bacterium | reverse complement strand
TCCATACGCGACTGATTCTTTACAAACGAATTGCCAGTGCGAAAGATAATGAAGCACTGGATGAACTCAAAGTAGAATTCATCAATCGGTTCGGATTGCTTCCGGAACCGGCTCAGTCTCTGTTTCGAGCGACCGAGTTCAAGTTGCAGTGTCAGCATTTGGGAGTTAAAAAACTCGAAGCAGGACAAAGCGGCGGACGCCTGGTATTTGACGAGAAACCCAAAATCGATCCCATGCAACTTATCGAGCTTATACAACAGTCCCCTGAGGAATACCGTTTCGACGGCCAGCATACTTTTAAATTTTACTATGAACTGGAAGATCCGGCAGAACGCATTGAATACATAGCCGATCTTCTTGCCAGATTCACAATACAGCTATAAGCAGCAACCATACTATGATCTGTAGCAATGCCTTCAAACGCACAACGCTGACACCTACGTCAGTGTTATTAGTATTGAGCTTTGTCTTCGCGACACATGCACAAGCGATTGACTACGATGTAGAAGTCATAATTTTCGAACACATCAGAGACACCACCGTCGGCAGCAGCGATACACTGTTGTTGCCATTGGTAGAGAATACAGAGCGCATACCTGATGCACCCATTCCAGGTGCCCCAATACAACCGATTGGTGAACTACGACTACTGGAAGAAGCTGAAAAAATAAAAGGATCGAATAATCACCGATTACTATATCACGGTGGCTGGCGTCAAACTGACTTTGACCGGGAAAGTGCACCGTTCATGTCTATTTCTCTCGGCCAGAGCTTTAACTTGTTGGCTGAGAACCCGAGTGACGTGATCAACCGCAATCCAGCCAGCAGTGATGCAAACGACATTGATGAGAACGTAGATGATGAATACATCTATCTGCGAGGTTTCACGTCACCTCCTGCGGGACAGTTACTCGACTTAAGGCAAGCAAGATCAGCCAAACTCTTCGGTGGTATTAAAGTCTGGGTTGGCAGGTTTCTGCACTTTGACACGCTGCTCTCATACACCCCGACAGGCGCAGACTACTCATTTGCGTTCCAGTCTGAACGACGTATGCGTAGCAGACAACTGCACTACATTGATCACTCGCGAGTCGGTATCGTCACCAAAATTTATCCCGTTGATGAAACTGCGCCAAACTAAATTATTTTAAGAACCGGAACCCAGCCATGGTTAAGAAAGGCATCAAGCAACTCGTTGCAGAGGCAGAGGCAGTAATCGAAACTCTGCCCGCTGAAGACGCTGTCAAATTGGTCAATGATGAAAATACAGTTTTCGTCGACATAAGAGATATCAGAGAGCTGTACCGGGAAGGCAGAATACCGGGTTCACTGCATGCACCCCGCGGTATGCTCGAGTTCTGGGTAGACCCGGACAGCCCATACCATAAAGAGATCTTCGCATCAGGCAAGCGGCTTGTTCTTCATTGCGCGATCGGTTGGCGTTCAGCTCTGGCCACCAAAACACTGCACGACATGGGATTGGAAAATATCTGCCACATCGGCGGCGGCTACGAAGACTGGAAAGCGCATGGTGGTGCCAGCGAGACTGTAGAAAAAAAATAAAGGAGAACCAAAGATAAAGTTGAACCAAAGCAACTGAGAACCGAAAGTGATACGCTGAGATAAGATTAAAGCGACGTTCAGTTTACAGTTCAGAGTGTATTCAGAGCTTACGGATAAACTCACTCCCTCATACACACGTTCAGCTTTGCTGCGAGGGACCTCATGAGCCGTAAACCACTAGCGCTAATTGCTACCACACTATTTGCCGTACTAACAGCCGGGACTGCATTTGCTGACAAGAAGAGCTTTTTCACAAGCTACGCCCGCGTCACACATGTAGAACCAGTCTACAAATACCACACTGTCCACAAGCCACAAAAACACTGTGAGTACATCCGTCCGCATCGTCAGCGGCACGCGACCCGCAACCACAATCGTCAACGTGTCTTTATAAGTGGCAACTCATACGGCCAAAAAACCACCCAACACCAGAAAAGAAATCACAATCAACGGGTTCGAAATCAGCACAACCGGAATAACGGCAACCGAGGCCGCCAACACTGTGTGACCAGAACGGTATCACACGAAGTACGTCGCCAGGATGGCTTCCTCGTGAGCTACGTGTACCATGGCAACCATTTTCAAACGAGAACAAACCATCATCCTGGACACCAAATCAGGATAAGTGTGCAAATTAAGCCTCATTAGACGGGCATTTTGGCCGTTAATCTGCCGGTCAGCCATATTCAGTTATCATGGCAACACAAAGAGCGTTCAAAGCGCCAGCAGACCAGTTGCAATAATTGACGATTTCCGCCGGTGAGCCTCACCGGCGGTTGCGAGGACCACGGGTAGTGAAAAATTCCGCTAAATCTATAGCCACCTGCATGCTACTTGCGGGCACTGCCTTCAGTAGTGCTTTCAGCAATGTAAGTGCCGCAGAAGACTGTAAAACGATGGACCCGGAAGTAGTAATCGCCGACCTTGTCATGGAGCACGAAGGTAGCAAGGTCCTGAAAGTGGAAGAATCAGTCGACGATATGGGTTGTGTTGAGTTAAAGATAAGGATCCTAATCGACGGCACTGTCAAAGCGATTACAATTCCCAACACAACCGGAGCCTGATCATGCGCGTCCTGATCGTTGAAGACGAAGATACCTTAAGAGAACAGATTTGCGAGCGGTTCAAAGAAGACGGCTTTGCTATCGATGCCACCGGTGACGGGGAAGAAGGTCTGTATCTCGCCCGAGAAATGCCTGTTGACGTCGCTGTAATCGATCTCGGCCTGCCCGGCCTTGATGGCATGGAAATCATTCGCAAGGTACGAGAGGAAGGTCATCTCTACCCTATTCTTATACTAACAGCACGAGACCGATGGCAGGATCGTGTTGAAGGTCTTGAAGCCGGTGCTGACGACTACCTTGGCAAACCGTTTCATCTTGAAGAACTGTTAGCGCGCGTAAGAGCATTGCTTCGCCGTGTTGGTGGCTGGGCACA
>CAYPDN010000472.1:0-3011 GCA_964409445.1 uncultured Granulosicoccaceae bacterium | reverse complement strand
ACAAACAAATGAATCGGGTCGGAAGATGCCTCCGCCAAAGCCAGCATTTCAGCCATTACCCGCTTGGCCATTTTTTGGTTAATTTCCTCACAAATGAGGACTTTACGCGCGTTAAACAGCTTTTCGGCAACTGAAGCGCTGGTTTTCTCGTCTTTTTGTTCTTGTGAAGCCAATTTCGTTCTCCGGGATCGTGTCTGCCAGCGCGTGAGGTGCTCTGTGCTTTAAGCGTGCAGTATTCTAGCTTGTGTCCACCAACTTGCACGTTAAATGCCCGATGCTGTCCGAGAAGTCACAAGACATGCTAGACACGCGGAACCGTCGGTTTCTGCGACAGCCGGTAAGGCTGATCAGTCAACCATAGAATGCGCGAAATTGATTCGCGCAATTCTTTGCTCAACGGTTACTTTCTCCGTTGTTCCGACAACTATAAATACGCGAAATACTCTTGATTTCTAACGCAAAGTCCCGGCAACAGCTGAATGAAAAAACGCTCGATTTATCCTTCGCCAGGCTTACAATCATGATACACTCGTCACAGATATGGAGAGACTCCCAATCTCTGCTTAAATTGAATACGATTGCACGCTAATTGTTGTCCAGCTTGAGTTTTGATTGCGAATGATGTGCAGATCAATAACATCTCTTTAAAACTACTTCCCCGATCAAATCCTTCCCGTTGCGTGTACCGGGCAGGCTTTGTGGCATCTGTTCCTTCATTGCTGCTTTTGGAAGCGGGAACAGCTGCTTCGCATTATCCAAAATATTGGCGAAATAATCGAACACGCACTAATTGATACAGGAACATCCAGCAATGAGTAAAGGTACAGTTAAGTGGTTTAACGCAGACAAGGGCTACGGGTTCATCACACCGGAAGACGGTGGAAAAGACCTGTTCGTGCACTTCTCTGAAATCCAGAACGACGGTGGTTACGCCACATTGAACGACGGACAGGCAGTTGAGTTTGAAGTAAGCCAGGGTGACAAAGGCCCCTGTGCAACAAAGGTAGTTGCAGCCTAAAACAACGCCATATCAGAGCATTCATCTGCTACTGAATCGGCAAAATTGCAGATGCCGCACTGGCACCCGCAAGCAGAACTTAAGACAGCAGCCAGGTTGCGCTGAGTATTAGCGCGCAGATTTAAAATTCACTTCCCTGGTTGCTGTATTTCTGTGAGTCCCTCCCTGCACGGTCATACTTTCTACCGGCCACATTTCTAAGTCACGTTTATACACACAGGGAAGCCTAATCCCTTTGCAACACTCGACCATCAATCACAACAACCGTCGCCTTGCCTATGTGCACAGTCAGAGCACCAGCGATAACAGACCTTCCGTTTTTTTTTGTGGTGGGTTCAATTCGAATATGCAGGGTTTAAAAGCACTGGCGCTTGAAGAATACTGCCGCGCAAAAGATCTGTCTTTTACACGCTTCGATTACAGCGGCCATGGAAGCTCTGAAGGGCTGTTTGAAGAGGGTGATATTGGCAGTTGGCTGAGTGATACCTTGTGCGTTTTCGATCACACAACCACTACACCTCACGGCAGCGTCGTAATAGGATCCAGCATGGGTGCATGGATTGCAACACTACTTGCGATACAACGAGGTGATCAGGTAACAGGGCTTATCACCATAGCAGCAGCTCCGGACTTCACTGAAAAACTGTTACTGCCGGCCCTAAATACCTCTCAACGCGAAGCACTAATCGATGGAGAAACATTATTCCTGCCTTCAAAATACGATGATGGATCACCCTATCCAATTAGTGCTGCACTTATTAATCAAAGTCGCAAACACTGTGTGTTGGACAAGCCTATTCCGCTAAACATACCAGTGCACCTGCTACATGGCACTGGTGACACGGATGTACCTCACGCTTTATCGTTGCAACTGATGGAGACAATTCAGACCAACGACATCAGGCTGACGTTAATCAAAAACGCAGACCACAGATTGTCCAATGAATCCGAACTCCGCATCATTACTCACGCTATTGACGAGATGCTTGGCAATCTCGCCATCCGTAACAGCGGCTAAGTGTTATGTGAACCAATGTCCAGGCTGTTCTAACCTGGTATAGGTGGCGCAAGTTCTACCAATTCATTCAAATCGACAATAGCAAGATCAGCCGGCGCTGAATCTTCAGGATACTGTTCACTTGTTCTGGTAATCCACGCTGTTTTGCAACCAACCATTCTGGCAGCTGCAACATCGTTCTCCGGGTGATCGCCAACATGCAGAACACGATCAGGTTGTGTACCAAGCACCTCACAGGCACGTAGAAACATATCGGGTGCAGGCTTTGCCGGTAGTTCCATAGTTGCGGCCAACTCAACATCGAACAAATGACCAACACCTATGGCTTGAAGACTGGCGTTGCCATTGGTGATAGAACCCAGTCGATAATGAAACGACAACTGCTGCAATGCAGTGAGTACCTCAGCATAAAAAGTGATCTGCTGACGTGCATCAATACAAACCTGCATTGCCTCTGCTATGTCCGCGTCACTGGCGCCAAAAGGCTGCATTAGAGATACCGTTGCGCGGCGGCGAAGCTCGGTAACATCGTTCTTAAGAAGCGGTTCTGCACTCAAAAGTGATCGACGCATGGCGATCATGTCAGCGTGGCTGTATTGGTGGGTAATCTCGGGAAACCTTGAATCTATCCAGTCAAAGTAAACCTGCTCAGCCGCCTTAATTACAGGAGCACAGGGCCAGAGCGTGTCGTCAAGATCAAAGGTAATTGCGACAATGCCCATATCGGCCAGGCTGATTTGATTTTCCAAAGGCATTGCTGACAACTTTTGCAGACAGGGTTATTGAAGTTGTAATCATACTCGAATTTAGCTTGTCACTATCTGGTTTTAAAGTGCTGTATCTTGTGGGGTTATCTTTAGTTCCTGTAAATCAGCCGGTAGCTCCCCAGCCGGTATCTCCAAGGAGACCAGACGTGGATTTTGCCTCAGGTTTTGTCATCGCACTTCTGGTGCTTGCTATTATCTTTGTTGCCAC
>CAYPDN010000471.1:0-3014 GCA_964409445.1 uncultured Granulosicoccaceae bacterium | reverse complement strand
AACTGATCAAGAAGATCGAAGAGTCCATAACAAAGCTCGACGAAGAGGAATATGGCTACTGCGATGGTTGCGGTGTTGAGATAGGCATCAGACGGCTTGAAGCAAGACCAACCGCCAATATGTGCATCGAGTGTAAGACGCTGGAAGAGATTCGCGAAAAGCAGATTGCTTAACTCCAGGGTTTTAACTGTTACAAACGGCACGCTCGTCATGAGCGTGCCGTTTTGCGTTTAAGGTCTGGTTAAAAACAACCTATGCCCGTATGAACACGAACTTCGATAGCAGCGCAAACCATTACATCGGTCGCTTTGCGCCGTCACCAACCGGCCCGCTTCATCTGGGTTCACTGGTTAGTGCACTGGGTAGCTGGGCAGATGCAAAACATCACAACGGCACCTGGCTGGTACGCATCGAAGATATTGACCCGCAACGTGAGACACCCGAGGCAAGTCAGTCAATTATAGAAACCCTGCAGGCACACCATCTGTTCGCAGATGGTGACATAAGTTTTCAGCACGACCATTCGTCGCGCTATGAAGAAGCGTTAAACCAGTTGCGACAGCAACATAAACTCTACGCGTGTACCTGCACCCGCAAATCGCTGCGAGCTTTAAACCAAAGCAATTATCCGGGTACTTGCAGAGCGTTGAACTACTCAGAAGACGACCGCGCTCTTCGCGTGGTGACAGATGACCGCGACATTGTGTTTGAAGATCTGGTGCATGGCAGCATTGCAGAAAACTTAAGCGATAGCGTTGGCGACTTTATTGTCCGACGCCGCGGGCCGTTTTATGCGTACCAACTGGCGGTAGTCGCTGATGATGCAGCGCAGGGCATTACCCACGTTGTCAGAGGTTCTGATCTGCTCGACAATACTGCCAGACAAATTGCTCTGCAGCGCCTGTTAGGCTACGCAAATCCGCAATACCTGCACCTGCCACTGGCAACGCACGATGATGGTCGCAAATTGAGCAAACAGACCGGTGCTACCGGGCTGGACAATGCAAAAGCACTGGACAACCTCAGAGCGGCATGGCGCCATCTTGGGCAGACCCCTCCTCAAAGGGCGCTGAACACCTGCGAGGAGTTCCTGGAGCACTGCAGAGCCAGCTGGAGCAGAGCATTGATCCCTGTTGCCGGGAAAACTGTTTGAAACGTCGCTGTACTGTCGGTCACTCACCGCAAAGTGATTCAAAAAAGAAACACTCAGTGAAGTCAATGCCAAGCAGGACACTTTTACTTCAGCTAACGGTTGACCCGGGAATGTCATCGCCCTATCGTTGCCGTATTCGGCGAAAGCCATCGGAGATAGTTAGTGTCAGAATCAAAAATTTATCCTGTTAAATCTGAATCTTCCAAGGACACCCTGGTTACAGATGAACAGTACAAAGAGATGTATCAACGCTCGATCGACGAGCCAGACGAGTTCTGGGCGGAGCAAGCCAATCAATTCATCGACTGGTTTACCCCCTGGGAGACCGTACAAAACGTCGACTACCACAAAGCAGACATCAAGTGGTTTGAAGGTGCAAAAGTAAACGTTGCACACAACTGCCTCGACAGGCACCTTGAAACTCGCGGTGATCAGGTTGCCATAATCTGGGAAGCCGATGATCCCAATGAACAAAGAAAAATAACCTACAAAGAACTGCATGCCGAAGTCTGTCAGTTTGCCAGTGCACTAAAGGGACTTGGCGTCAGCAAAGGTGATCGCATTTGCATCTATATGCCAATGATTCCCGAGGCTGCAGTTGCAATGCTTGCCTGTACAAGAATAGGTGCTGTGCACTCTGTTGTGTTTGGTGGTTTTTCACCAGACGCACTGCGCGACCGCATCAATGATTCTGAATGCAGCATAGTCATCACCGCAGATCAGGGGTTGCGTGGCGGTAATAAAGTGCCACTTAAAACCAACGCCGATAAAGCCTGTGAAGACACGCCCAGTGTTCGCAAAGTAGTTGTGGTTAAACACGGTGGCGATCCAATCGGCTGGAACGACGGGCGCGATGTCTGGTACCACGAATTAGTCGAAGCGGGCTCTACAAATTGTCCTGCTGAAGAGATGGATGCCGAAGATCCGCTGTTCATACTCTACACATCAGGATCAACCGGCAAACCCAAAGGTGTTCTGCACAGCACCGGCGGATACATTCTCTACGCTGCGATGACGCACAAGTACGTCTTTGACTACACAGATGGTGACATCTACTGGTGTACTGCTGATGTCGGTTGGGTAACCGGTCACAGCTATATCGTTTACGGTCCACTTGCCAATGGTGCAACCACATTAATGTTTGAAGGTGTACCAACCTACCCTGATGCCGGACGCTTCTGGGAAATCATCGACAAGCATCAGGTCAATACGTTCTATACCGCACCGACAGCCCTCAGAGCACTAATGTCTCAAGGTGATGAACTGGTGAAAAAACACTCTCGCAGCAGCCTGAGGCTTCTCGGTTCTGTTGGTGAGCCAATAAACCCTGAAGCGTGGGAGTGGTACTACAAAGTAGTTGGTGATGAGCGTTGCCCGATTGTTGATACCTGGTGGCAAACTGAAACAGGCGGCATTCTAATTACACCACTTCCCGGTGCAACGGACCTGAAACCGGGTTCGGCAACAAGACCGTTCTTTGGTGTAAAGCCGCAACTGATGGATGACGAAGGTAAACTGATTGACACTCATCCCGCCAGTGGCAATCTGGTTATAAGTACCTCATGGCCGGGTCAGATGCGCACCGTCTACGGTGATCACGATCGCTTTCATGAAACTTACTTCAAGATGTACCCCGGTTACTATTTCACCGGTGACGGCGCACGCGTAGACGAAGACGGTTACTGGTGGATCACTGGTCGTGTTGACGACGTTATTAACGTCTCCGGCCACCGCATGGGTACTGCGGAAGTTGAAAGCGCACTGGTACTGCACGAGCAAGTCGCAGAAGCTGCAGTGGTTGGATATCCACACGACATCAAAGGTCAGGGTATTTACGCCTACGTGACGTTGATGGTTGGCA
>CAYPDN010000470.1:0-3038 GCA_964409445.1 uncultured Granulosicoccaceae bacterium | reverse complement strand
AGATACGCTCAAACTCAATTAACACAGCCTCTTCAACCAGATCAGTCAGCTCATCGATGATGAAGCTGCCCTGGTTCGGATTTTCACATTTGGCCAGACCCCACTCCCGATTAATAATCAGTTGTATGGCAATTGCCCGTCTAACCGACTCCTCGGTTGGCGTTGTCACCGCTTCATCGTAGGCATTGGTGTGCAAAGAATTGCAGTTGTCATAGACCGCAATCAATGCCTGCAGCGTGGTTCTGATGTCATTAAATGCCATCTCCTGAGCGTGTAGTGAACGACCGGATGTCTGTATGTGGTACTTCAACTTCTGGCTGCGATCATTTGCACCGTACTTTTCCCGCATGGCTATTGCCCAGATCCGTCTTGCCACCCTTCCCATTACCGTATATTCGGGGTCCATACCGTTACTGAAAAAGAAAGACAGATTGGCAGCAAACTCATCTACATGCATGCCACGCGCGAGATATGATTCGACGTAAGTAAAACCATTGGCTAATGTAAAAGCCAGCTGACTAATCGGATTAGCGCCCGCTTCTGCAATGTGATATCCGGAAATCGAAACCGAATAAAAGTTTCTGACATTGTGTTCTACAAAGTACTCCTGAATATCACCCATTACTTTCAGGCTGAACTCTGTTGAAAAAATACACGTGTTCTGACCCTGATCTTCTTTAAGAATATCTGCCTGAACTGTGCCGCGTACATTAGCGAGTGACCATTTTTTAATATCAGCAAGCTCACTTTCATTCGGAGCTCTGCCGTTTGCATCTTCGAATTTATTTGTTTGTTGCCTGAAAGCCGTATTGAAATAAAACGCAAGGATAGTCGGTGCCGGACCGTTAATAGTCATAGATACCGATGTATTCGGATCACATAGATCAAAGCCGTCATACAACACCTGCATATCTTCAACGGTTGCAATCGAAACACCCGAGTTACCAACTTTGCCGTATATGTCAGGTCTGCGATCAGGATCGTTTCCGTAGAGAGTTACAGAATCAAACGCGGTAGATAAGCGTTTAGCCGATGCATGTTCTGACAAGGCTTTGAATCTGTTATTGGTACGGAACGGATCTCCTTCACCGGCGAACATCCGGGTTGGATCTTCACCTTCACGCTTGAACGGGAATACGCCAGCAGTGTACGGAAAGTAGCCAGGCAAATTTTCACGCAACAGCCATTTTAATAAATCACCATCATCACTAAACAAAGGTACGCTGACTTTGCGTACCGGATTGCCACTCAATGTTTGATGGACAAGATCAGTGACTATTTTTCGATCTCGTATTTCAACTTCAAAAGTATCCTGCCTGTAGCGCTCAGCAAGTGCCGGCCATTGCATTAGCAGCTCAGCGTTGTTGACATTAAGCGCGCGATCACGCTCATCAATAAGCTTCGACAAACCATCCTCATCAACCGTGATACTGTTATCCGTCATCAGCTGCTGAGCAGTCAGCAATCGTTGCTTCTCACGCGCTATGGTTGCCTGAGCTTCACTATCTGTATGATAGTTTCTAACTGTCTCTGCAATTTCCGCCAGGTAGCGAATTCGCTGTGATGGCACAATGACTGACTTATCTGTGGAGTGACGAATATCTGATGACTCCAACCCGCCACCAGATGCAGTCAACCCACTGGCCGACAATTGCCTGGTAATTTCGCTGTACAAGGCACTCACGCCATCGTCGTTAAATCGCGCCGCCATTGTGCCGAATACAGGCATGTCTTCAGGTGCAGTCGTAAACGACTCACGATTGCGCTGCACTTGTTTGGCAACATCTCGCAACGCATCCTCAGCGCCTTTTCGATCAAACTTATTGATGGCCACAACGTCTGCAAAGTCGAGCATATCGATTTTTTCAAGCTGGCTTGCAGCACCGAACTCAGGAGTCATCACGTACAGAGACACATCACTGTGAGATACGATACCGGCATCACCCTGCCCGATACCGGGTGTCTCGATGATGACAAGATCAAAGCCTGCTAATTTGGTCGCAGCAATCATGTCGTCAAGTTCCGGTGGCACATCTCCACCTGCATCACGGGTAGCAATTGAACGCATAAATATATTTGGATGATCAATAGCGTTCATACGAATGCGATCACCCAACAACGCACCACCAGTTTTGCGGCGAGTCGGGTCAACAGCAAGTATCGCAACCTTCAACTGATCGCGATGATCAATTCTGAATCTGCGGATCAGTTCATCCGTCAGAGATGATTTACCAGAACCACCGGTACCGGTTATACCGAGTACTGGCACGACGCCCGTGTCTGCTGATCGCAATTTCTCCGTTACATCAGTTGGATAGCAGCCGCTCTCAAGCGCTGTAAGCACAGGTGAGAGATTTCTATAGTTGTCTGCACCCAGACTCGACAAGTCGTGAGATGCATTTTCACCAGGATTAAAACGACAGCGCGACAGCATGTCGTCGATCATGCCCTGCAGACCTATTTTCTGTCCGTCTTCGGGTGTATAGATCCGCGCCACACCGTAGCTATGCAAGTCATTTATTTCATCATCGACAATGACACCGCCACCACCACCAAAGACCTGTATGTGTTCAGCGCCGCGGTCACGGAGCATGTCGACCATGTATTTAAAGTACTCAACATGGCCACCCTGGTAGGAACTGATTGCAATACCCTGCACGTCTTCCTGAATCGCCGCGGTAACGATCTCGGCAACCGAGCGGTTATGTCCAAGGTGAATAACTTCAGCACCTGCACCTTGTAAAATCCTGCGCATTATATTGATCGATGCATCGTGCCCGTCGAATAAACTGGACGCAGTGACAAACCTGACGGCAACTTCAGCTGCAATACCAGCCACATTTTCGCCAACTGTATTTTCGCCGACAATAGGAACTACCTTGTTAGCCTGGGAAGTCATAAAGTAACCGTCGCGTGTGGGGGGACATTGTCAACCAACCGGAATTCATCAGCGTCAGTGCAAAATCCATTCGGTGAGATCAGGTCGATAGTATATTGACGTTTACGTAAACGTCAATATACTCTCCTTATTCCCTTGT
>CAYPDN010000469.1:0-3053 GCA_964409445.1 uncultured Granulosicoccaceae bacterium | reverse complement strand
TGCTCCTCTGCAAATACAACAAGCAGATGAATATGAAGGCTGCGACGCTTATATCGACTACAGGTCAGTCCGGCCTTTTTTGTCTTGCCTTTGTCCTCTACCAGAACCCAGCTAAACCAATCGGGATCCAGATTGGACTCAAAACCATTTCTTTGAAATTCCTCATCCCAACCAAAAGCATCATCGATGATCGGTTTCATATAGGCTTTGTAAATTTCAAAAGGCATGCCCCTCTCTTCTGAATATAATCTGGTAAATTCAATATCCAACATCAACCAGGCTCCAGAAAATTGAGAGACGAAATACTGTGCGGGCAATATGTGGTGAAAGAATCGATTGCCAGTATCAACCGCCGAAATTTTAGCTCGGCACCTGCACATCATGAAAGGTTGTAGTAATTAACTTACGTTACTTTGCTTTCGGTGCGTAGTGAAAGTAGTTAAAGTCTGCGATCAGTGCCCCGCCGGTAATATCAAACGCCGCCACACCTACAAAGGCACCGGTGAAAGAAGCATGCTCACCTCGGCCTGCTTCATCAGAGATAATACTTGCGTCCAGCGTGTGAGGGATCGTTTGCCAGCTACTATCCGTGCCACTCATACTGCCCGGCTCGCGATAGCAAAAATTCATCTTTGCATGATCCACCTCCAATCCCAACTCAATAGAGTCACCTACAGAGATAATGTCTATTGCCGGAACCGATAGTTTGCTGTCAGGCCAGTCACCGTTACAGCTTATAACCACGAGTATTCGCCCGTGGGTTTCGTGCCAGGTAACGCCAATGTAGTGAAACTTGTGGCGATTGTAGTAGTAGATCAGCCCTGCCGATTGTTGATAACTCGTCGGTGCAAATGACACTTCAGTGCGAGCGGTAAAAGCCAGGTGCTCCTGACGTCTTGCCACCAGAGACTGTTCAAACCAACTGCCAAGTGATTCCCGCGCAAATAATCGCAACGAGCTTCCAGTCATTTCGAACAAGCGCTCGGGATATGGAGTGCGCAACCATTGAAACTCAGCTGGAAGCGAATCGCTAAAATTGTGTTTGGGATATTCCTCGACAATTTTCTTTGTGGCTGAATCAGGTGCTGGAACCGATTCTCGAGCCAGCGTGCCACCGTGCTCCAGATAGAGCCAGTCATCATCGCCCCAAACGCACTTCTCTATACCGCTTTCGCGTCCGAGTGGTGAACGGTTTTTCGGTAAGCCAGGTATTGGTCGAGAACACAGGAATGTGTGATAGGTCTGACCATCCGGTGTTTCAACAATCTGGCCGTGCCCGGTGCGCTGTAACTTGTTATCAGGGACGTCTTTGGAAGTTATCAACCAGGGACCGGGGTGCAACTCGTATTCACCATCGATAGATCTGGAGCGCGCCATAGTCACAGCGTGCTCATATCCTGTACCACCCTCCGCCACCGTCAGGTAATACCAGCCGTTTCTCTTAAACAGGTGCGGTGCTTCAGAAATTCCAAGCTCACTGCCTTTAAAGATGTTTTTTACCGGACCAGTCAGTTTGCCGGCAGCAACATCGAATTCCTGCAGCAGTATTCCATCAAACGCGGGATGTGCCGGGTGGGATGTGTCAGAATCACCGCGATGATCCCAGACCATATTTAAAAACCATTTGCGTCCGTCGTCATCATGAAAAAGCGACGGATCAAATCCCGATGAATTTGCATAGATCGGATCTGACCACGGCCCCTCTATTGCCGGTGCAGTGACGATAAAGTTGTGTGCATCTTTAAAGTCCCCGTCGTGTCTTTTCATGTCTGTGTATACCAGCCAGAAAAGACCATCACTATAAGACAAACATGGCGCCCAGACTCCACCAGAGTCAGGATTGCCTCGCATATCAAGCTGAGATGCCCGATTCAGCGGGCGGATAGCCAGCTTCCAGTTAACCAGATCTTTGGAGTGATGAATTTGCACTCCGGGATACCATTCAAAAGTTGATGTGGCGATATAATAGCTATCGTCAACACGACAAATTGACGGGTCAGGATTGAAGCCTGGAAGGATCGGGTTTTCTATCATCGGTTAAAATGGTCGTGTGATCAGATGCTCTGTAACCAGGGATATCAGATAAAAGAGATTATTACTTTAGATTATTACTTTAACAGGGCCTGAGCGTCATCTATACCCAGTGGTGCGGGTCGTTCACAACGGGTAGCGATATCGACAAACTCACCACGCTCACCTGATTCCAGTATCGATACCATTACGTCCACCACATGCGTCGCAAGCTCTGCAGAGCAGCGGTGTTCGCGACCCTGGTTTACGGCCATAGCCATATCGGCCAGACCCGCTGCACGATAGTTGGCACGCATGCTTCCGTCATCCTCTTCTTCATTTGGAACGCCCAATGGATGAGGGTATGCCTCAAGTGCAGCAATCGGCTCTGCACCGTCAGTCACGCGAAGTTCACCACCGAAGAAGTTCGGATCGGGTACATACATCGTACCTCGCTCTCCATACAGTTCCATGTGGTTGTGATCGTGACTCCATACATCCCAGCTGGTGCCAAGCGTAATGGCAGCGCCATTTTCAAACGATAGCAGCGCGTGGATAGTTGTTGGTGTTTCCACCTGTATTTTCTCACCGTAGCGCTCTTCGGAAGTGATTGTGCGCTCAAGACTGGGCGTGGTTGAAAGTGATGCTACACGCTTAACGGGCCCAAGGAGCTGTACCAGATTAGTTATATAGTAAGGTCCGATATCAAGCACAGGGCCTGCACCTGGTTTAAAAAAGAAATCAGGGTTGGGGTGCCACGACTCCATACCACTGCCTTGCACATGCGCGGTACCGCTGGTAATTTTACCGATCACCCCACTGTCCAGCAGCGCTCTTGCGTGCTGGTGCACACCACCGAGAAAAGTATCGGGAGCAGAACCTATACGAAGATTTTTTTTACCTGCCAAATCCAGCAATAATTTGCTCTCACTAAGTGACAACGCAAAAGGTTTCTCCGAGTACACGTGCTTACCGGATGCCAAAATATCTGCAGATACTGCTGCATGTACAGACGGAATAGTCAGGTTAACGACAATATCAAT
>CAYPDN010000468.1:0-3077 GCA_964409445.1 uncultured Granulosicoccaceae bacterium | reverse complement strand
AAGCAGATAAGGCCAAGTCCAACAAAATACTCGTATAGTCTTGTGAGTAAACTTCAGCCGGCCCCGCGCCGGCTGTTTTTTTGCCTGCAGTTTTCTCACACCAGAACCGTACTGGTGCAAGAGACAGACGACGTAAGAGGCAGTTGCGATATTCAATATTCCGTATTCAATGCCTCTACAGCAGGGATCTCACGCTCACGGCGATCAATGTAATCCCTCAATGCTTCATCAACAGCGACATCAAGCTTTGGCTCCACGTAGGCTTGCAACAGGGCTTTGGCCTCTTTCAATGCACGCTCTGTTATTTCCTGACTACCGTCTGCAATCCATTGTTCAATCGCATTATTGTCAAACAATTTGGGGATAAAAAAGGCGTCCTGAAATTTCTCAAGCGTGTGTGGATGACCAAGGTAATGCCCGCCCGGCCCGATATCTCTAACCGCACTTAACGCTTCATCAAAATCATCCCATCTGACACCCTCTGCCATGCGGTAACCCATCGCACACTGCTCTGCATCGACAACAAACTTGGCTATCGAACAATGCATACCAGCTTCATTCCAGCCAGCTGAATGCCAAAGATAATTCGCACCCGACATTAACACCGCCATCATAGTGCTGGCACTTTCATAACCCGCCTGTGCATCAAACGTTTTCGCACCACCAAGCGTATTGGATGTACGCCATGGAACGTCGTAATGGCGCGCCATCTGACCAATCATAAAATTCATTAAACTGATCTCCGGTGTACCAGCCATTGGCGCACCAGATGCCATCGATACGGTCGATAGATAGTGACCGTAGATTGCAGGGCAACCTTTACGAACCACTTGCGTGTAAGCCAGTGCTGATAGCGCTTCCGCATTTAGCTGGGCTACCGCAGCTGCAGTAGAGGCCGGAGTATTTGCACCACCCAGTACGAACGGCGAGCACAGTACAGGCTGGTTGCGACGATTGAATGCACGCATCGCAGACAGCATGGTTTCATCCCAAACCAGCGGTGAGTTGCCATTGCAATTACCAGTTACCACCGCATTGTTTTCAAGAAACTCTTCACCAAATAAAATTGCGCACATATCCAATACATCTTCGGCATTTTTACCGGATGTTGTCATTCCCATAAACGTTTTGTCGGAGTACTTCATTGATGAGTAAGTAATACGCAAGTGCCGATGAGAGACGATGTGATCCATTGGCTCTACAATATGATGGGCGCTGGAGTGAATCGACGGCAACATATGCGACAGCTTATGAAAGTTAGCCAAATCATCCAGGGTCGGCCCGCGGCGCTTGTCTTCTAAATCACGCAGATAAGGGGCACCGGTCATTGGAATAAATATGCAGTGATCGTTACCAAACGGCAGATTATTTTCCGGGTTACGTGCATGGTAGGTAAAGTTCGATGGGATAGAACTGATCAGTTCACGCACCAAACCGCGATCAAGATGCACCCGGTCGTCGTCTCGCACATCAGCACCAATGGACTTCCAGTCTGCAATGGCCTGCTCATCACGGAATATCACACCAACATCTTCAAGAATATCCATTGACGCGTCGTCAATTTTTTCTACTTGCTCCTGATCCATCGGTTCAACCAACGGTAAGCGTCGCTTAAGTGCAGGCATCATCGCACTGCTTCGCGCTTCACGCGCTTTACGCAAAGCTGCCCTGCCGCCCCGTCGGGTACGGCCTTTCGACAATGCCATTATGGTCTCCGGTTACGGTATTAAATTCGTCCTGCTAATTTGAACACAAGTTGTATTCAATGCCTGTCGCTTTGCGACAGGCCGAGCACATCCGTCACGCGACGCAGCTATTAAGCCGATCTCGTAAGCTCAAGCAGTGCCTCTACAGCTTTATCTGCATCATCGACCGATACAAAGAGGTGGTCGTGAAAAAAACCGGCTACGACATTTGCACTGATGCCTGACAAGGTTAACTGCTTCGCAAAGGCAGCAGTCAATCCGACAGCCTCAAGACTCGAATGAACCTGCAATGTGATACAGCGGAAAATACCGTCATAGTGGTGCTGGTGGATGTCCGCGAGATTTTTGGGTACGATCAGAGTCAGGCCTTCATCTTCGTGCATGGTTGCCAGTGGCTGAAGATTAATATGATCACCGTAGTCGGCACCGGCAAAACTTAAAAAAACGAATTCACCTTCTCTCAATTCTGGAGACATATTCGTTAGTAGTTGTTGTAAGTCCGTACTACCCGCTGGTTTGTCAGTTAGATTTTTAGAGTTACTATCGGGCACTTTATCCACTCTCATTATTCTTGCCACCTTGCCCTGAACACAACTCCTCTATGGCAGACGATATAATATTCATAGACTGATCTATCACCACGCGCCGCCAAGACTCACTTCGAGGACAAAAGCACTCCAGCAGTTCTGCTTTTGCTGCAGCATAACTGCGACTACCAACTTCTGCATAGTGATGGGCGCAGTTCTCTGCTCTAATCGCACCCAGCACTCTAATTGGCCCATAGGTACCAAACTCTAACCCTGCAAAATAGTACTTTCGATCACTAAAGCGATGCTTAAGCCATGCGCCCATTGAACCGGTTACCGGATACGCAATGCTATCTGAACTTTGCAGCGTTGAGATGAATTTCTGATCAAACGTTTTAACATACCACGGGTAATCTGCCGATTCAGGAGTTTCATTTATCAGCAATTCATATGAACCAAAATTACCCAGCCCGGAATGAAGATCAATATGTGCAACTTTATCTGATCCGTTCACCCAACCCTCACAATGTGCTTTAACAAACTCTGTAGAAACAGCCGATTCTTGTCCACCAAAGAATATTCCATCAGGGTATTCGTACTGCCCGCTGACAATTGCCTCCTTTAGTGCAGGAATTCCGTAACGCATGATTTTAAGCAGTGCTTTTAAACGGTAAGGTTCAAACACCGACGGTGAAAAACCCGGATTCAAAAAACTATTTAACTGTTTATATCCGGGCGGTGCTCCCGAATACGATTCGTCCGGCCGCAGGAAATTGCGATTGAGATCAATATTGCTCTGATCAAATCTGCGGATATGCTTAAAACCGAACGGATTAAGCCCATG
>CAYPDN010000467.1:0-3106 GCA_964409445.1 uncultured Granulosicoccaceae bacterium | reverse complement strand
GTGCCTGATGATCGAGGATTACTTCAACGGCTTCCAGCGCATACGGATTTAGTTTTACCTCATCTCTTTCGACCCATCGCAAATCTGAAATTTCTACGTTGTCTCCCTTGAGATCCGGTGTAGTGTCAAGTTGGTGGGAGAACAGCACCTGCACTGTTCGAAGCTTTGGATAAAAAATCACGCCAAATTGCTGCATGGCATCTACTTTTAGCCCCGTCTCTTCCCATAGTTCACGACTGGCCGCAAGGTCAGGGCTCTCACCCGGATCGCAATGTCCACTGGGAATATCCCAGTCTGCTGCATAGGTGGTTTTGACCACCAGAAACTTGCCCTGTGCGTTAGTGATAAATACTTTGGACGCCACCACGTAGCCCGGGTATAGAGTCCGAACGATCCTGCGCTGTAGAAAAACCGGCAGCGACTTGTAGATCTGAAGCGCCAGTGATTTTAGAGACATGTGGTGCAGCCGAGTATAAGTGGCGGAAAGAGCAGACAGTTCAAGTGGCGTGCCACGATCATACAGTTTTTGATGGCTTAGCTTTTTAAGGCTGCGATTTGATCAGCTGTGAGTAGTCGCGGGTTGAGCCCGCGGGTGAGTAAATGGAGCCTGGAAGTTTCTTCCAGCTCTTCGGTGGCGTAAACCGCTGCCTCCAGAGTTTTACCTGCCATGACTGGTCCATGATTGGCTAACAGTACGGATGTGTACTTGCCTGCGAGACCTCGGATCGCATCGCCAATCAATGGATCACCCGGTTTGTGGTATGGCACCAGTGCAGTTTTGCCCACCTTCATAATGTAGTAGGCAGTCAGTGGCGGCAGCGCGTCCTCAGGGTCCGTTTCAGGCAGCAGGGATACCGCCACAGAATGAACCGAGTGCAAATGCACAACCGCACCACAATCAGCTACGGTCTCATACATAGCTTTATGCAGCGGGACTTCTTTAGTGGGTTTGTCTCCGCTGACGCTTTCTCCGTTCTTGTTTAGTTTACTCAAACTATCGGGGCATAAATTGCCAAGCGATGCGTTGGTGGGTGTCACTATCCAGCCGTCGCCATGTTTGACGCTGATGTTACCCGTACTGCCGGAGGTGAGTCCGCGATCAAACAGCGATTTGCCAAAGCGACAAATACTCTCTCGCAGCTGCAATTCATTCATGTTGCTGTATCCGTTGCCCGTTTAAAAAGCCGGTAGAGGCTCGATGAAGGTAAGTTTATCATCTGAGTGCGTGCACAGGCTGTGCACTTTGTTTGGTGATAATATGTAAGTATCCCTTCCATTATTCATTATTGTTCGAGAGCGCGTTTAGATGAAAGCAATCAACCTGAAAGAGTTTGGTACTGCAGATAAGCTCTTCCTCGATGAAATTGAACCTCCTGTAGCGAGTGACGGGCAGCTATTAATAAAAGTTCATGCGTGCTCGGTGAATCGCCCTGATATTGTGCAGCGCGAGGGAAATTACCCGCCGCCAAAAGGAGATTCAGAAATTCTCGGCCTTGAGGTGGCCGGAGTAGTTGAGTCAGTTGGTGAAGGTGTTACACGATACAAAGCCGGTGACAAAGTATTTGCCCTGGTCGGTGGCGGTGGCTATGCCGAATACGCCGTTGCCTGGGAAGGTCATACTATGCCAATTCCGGAGGTGCTGGATTTTCGGCAGGCAGCATGCATTTGCGAAACCTATATCACGGCCTACCTTAATGCAATTGTGCTGGCAGAGGCTAAATCCACCGACACGTTTCTTCTGCACGGAGGTGGCGGTGGTGTAAATGCTGCGGCAATTCAATTGTGTAATGCGCTCTTTGATGGCTGTACCACTGCGGTTACTGCATCGACCGGTAAGGTTGATCGTGTAAAAGCGTTGGGTGTTGATCATGTCATAGATTACAAAACACAATCGTTTGCTGAAGAAATAAAAGCTGTTACCGATGGCCGAGGTGTAGATGTGATACTGGATCACATTGGCGGTGCTTACTTCAAAGACAATATGAAAAGTCTGGCAGTAGGCGGGCGGTTGGTGGTGATCGGTTTAATGGGAGGCATCAAGTCTGAAATAAACCTTGCAACTATGATGGTAAAGCGACAAAAAATTGTGGGCTCCGTGCTGCGTTCACGGCCGGTGACAGAAAAAGCTCAGATCATCTCTGACTTTGAAAAAACCGTGATGCCACTTTTTGCTGCTAAAAAAATAGCACCGGTAATATCCAATACCTTCCCGTTAAGTGAGGCTGCAGAGGCACACCGAGTGATGGAGCAGGGTAGTCATTTCGGTAAAATTGTTCTTGATGTCGCTTGACCTGGTTTTATCCCGGCTGTTGAGCTAGTCGACTATGGACAGGTATCCGGAGATTCGTGACCTGCAGTTATTACTTGCACTGGCTCAACGAAAACACTTTACTCGTGCAGCTGTTGATTGTGGTATTTCGCAGCCCGCGTTTTCAGCGCGCATTACCCATCTGGAGAAGCTGCTCGGTGTACCGATAGTACGTCGAGGTAACAAGTTTCTCGGTTTTACCAGAGAAGGTGAGCTGGTATTAAAGTGGGCCAGACGGCTTGTTACAGATGTCGAAGGCATGCGCCAGGACATTGAAAATGCCAGAGATGATCTCCGTGGTGTGCTGGCTGTCGGTGTTGTACCGACAGCACTTCCCTATGCTGCATCTGTTTCTACAGCATTGAGAGCACGCTATGAACATTTAACTATTCAAATACAATCGCTCAGTTCTATTCAAATAGCTCGTGCGTTAAATGAGTTTGCGATTGATGCCGGTATCACTTACGAAGATACGCAGAACAATGGTGCTTTGCGCTTTGACAGCATTTATCAGGAACACTATGTATTGTTGGCACCGCTTCACCTGGCGCCGCGAAGCAAAGGCAAAGCAACCTGGGCTGAGGCAGCGCAACTACCGCTTTGTTTGTTAAGCAAAGATATGCGCTTTAGACAAATTGTTGATGAGGTTTTTCAACTGGCGGGTGTGGTGGCAGAACCCGTTATGGAAACCAATGCCTTTACCGCCGCAATGGTACAAGTCAGCAATGGTGCAGCTGCCACTATCGCACCGCAGAAACTGGTAGATAGTTTATTTCTTGATCGAAATTCGATCGCTCT
>CAYPDN010000466.1:0-3110 GCA_964409445.1 uncultured Granulosicoccaceae bacterium | reverse complement strand
GAGAGGTTGCGCGGGCTGCGGTCAAGATAATCTGTTATCTGCAGTATTTCAGCTGCATCCCTGACGCGCTTGTCAATCTCAGGTTTAGGTGTTTTAGCCTGCTTAAGGCCAAACGCCATGTTTTTGTAAACCGTCATGTGCGGATACAGCGCGTAGGTCTGAAATACCATCGCTACACCGCGCTTGGAAGCCGCAACTTCGTTAACTTCCTGATCACCAATGGCAATCGTTCCATCAGTAATTTCTTCAAGCCCCGCTATCATGCGCAGCAAAGTTGACTTGCCGCAACCTGACGGCCCAACAAAGACTACAAACTCACCGTCGACAATATCGAGGTCTACACCATGCATAACCTCAACGTTACCGTAGCTTTTGCGCACGTTGCGCAGGGTCAGACTGGCCATTTTGACTCCGTTTCTTTAATTTCTTGTCGTAGTGTTTCGGCGAATTCCGGGTAAGTCTTGGGCAAATCGGCCCACAGTTGACGACTGGTGATGAATGCGTCTGTTCTTAACATTGCCTTGAGATCGTCCCAACCGGGCTCGACATATTTGAACCCGATGTTACCGGCATCAACATGGAGTGCAAACACATACCAGCTGGCGATACTGCGGATCGAGTGAATTGGCATGATCCCCTGCTTCAAACAACTCTCCAGAGTTGGTTGAATAAAGATCGGAAACTTCACCATGCCATCGGCACAAATTCTGGCAACGGTGTCACCAATGGCTACGTTACCAAAGCGTTGAACAATTTTTTCAAGATAATCAGTTTTCGAAAACGGCAGCTCGAGCGTTAGCGCGGGAAGCACCTCTTTAGTTTCAAAGTTCCGGAAATGCTCTAACAAATGCGGAACACGCATCGCAGCATCAAACGTTTCAATACCTTCCAGTGCCGCCAGATAAGCAAGGGCGGTATGCCCGCCGTTGAGAACTCTGATCTTTGTCTCTTCGTAGGGATCGACGTCTGCAGTTACAGTCACTCCTGCCTTTGCAAGATCGGGCATCTCTGCCGCGGCCTGCGATTGCAGTACCCATTGAGTAAAATCTTCCGCCATTATGGGAGATGTTACCGGCTTGCCCGCCAGAGCAGACATTTCAGCACTCAGTTCAGCCGGGCTGCGGGGAGTAATACGGTCAACCATCGAGCATGGAAAAGCGACATTTTTTTCCACCCAGGTTGCCAGCTCCAATTCCTTGCAGGCTTTGAGGTATGCAAGCAAATTGCGACTCAGCATTTTTCCGTTCTGTCGAATATTATCGCAACAGGCAATGGTTAGCGGAGCACCCGTTGCATCTACGCGTTTGGCAAGTGCTATCCGCAGGTAAGCGTAGACACTCTCGGTCAATTCTCCCGACACCTCTGCTTTGATAGTCGGGTGTGCGAGGTTAAGATCGCCATTGGGGTCTGTGTAATAACCGCTTTCAGTAACCGTGATAGTCACCATGTGCACTGTTGGCAGTGATAAAAGGTCTTCGCTGTCTGCCGGCGCAACACTCCAGTCAGAGAATCTCACATGGCTGCGCACACGCCGCAGCTCAACGCTGCCATCAGAAGAATAGGTCTTTAAAAAATACCCGTCGTGAAGCTTGTTATCTTGTTCGGCGATTTTAAAATGCTCTGCTTCAGAATCACGCAGATTGACGGCAGCAATGCCCCAGCGCAGATCTCCCGACAACTCCATATAGTCGTCCAGATATACCGCCTGATGCGCACGATGAAATGCTCCAAAACCCAGATGCACCACGCCGACCTGACAGGTTGATCTGTCGTAACCGGTGGCGGCAATCTGGTCAGTTTCCGTGCTGCTCTTCATGGCGAGTTCTCACGCTTTGGTACAAGGTCTTTACGCGCGGTCTCTCTGTACTCGGAGGGTGTCATGCCTCTGACTTTAAGAAAATGCCGATTGAAATTAGCAAGGTTTTTAAACCCGGCCTCTTGCGCTATTGATGTAATTTGATTGTCGGAGGCATAGAGCATCCCACACGCCTGCCCGATACGAATCCGGTTTAGAAAATCAACAAAGCTATGCCCGGTTACGTTCTGAAAGTTTCTGCTAAAAGTTATCTCTGTCATGTTTGCCATGTTCGCTGCCTGAGCAACCGAGAAGGACTCAACAAAATTTCTGGTCATGTGATCCACCACCTCTGCAATGCGTGCTTGCTTGCTGCCGCCTTCAGGATGTATTAATCGTGTGACCGATAGTGTTTTCTTTTCTGCGTGTTCGTTAAGCCTGACCAGGAACCGTACAAAAGCAAGAATGCGCTCTGCCCCTCTGTTATCACGAATGGATTCCATATGTCCGCGCGCAAAGGTTGGATTGAATCCTTCAAAGTAGATACCGGACTTAGCTAGCTGGAGTAGTCGCAGCACCTGAGAAAATTCAGGAAAGCCCTGTGCGAGTTTCTCAACACTTTCATGGCTGAACTGAATCAACATGTCGCGAATTTCAACAGGCTCCGACCACACCTGATCGGTGATCCAGTTGTGCGGCAGGTTGGGTCCGGTCATGAACAGATCACCGGCTTTAAACTCACCGATGTGATCCCCGACAAAGGCCTTGCCACGTGTTTCAACCACCAGATGTAATTCGTATTCCTCGTGCGCATGCCAGCGACACAAATCCGATGGCCATCCATGTTCAAGATAGCGTATGGATCGCGTGCTTCTATCAACCTTCTCAATTTCAGGCTCAATGATCGACATTAACTACACAGACCCATTATCTGCTCGGTGCATTACAGTGCTGCTGTCGTGTTCGTTTGGCAGGAGGTCGCACGCAAAATAGGTTCCTATTTGAGCACGACCGACAAAGCACACGGGCGCGACAGCTGTACTGTGAAAGGTCACTTAACAGCTCCGAAAGTTAAGCCCCGCACCAATTGTTTCTGACAAAACCAACCCAGTATGATGATGGGTCCGACAGCTGCGGTTGATACCGCTGACAGCCGACCAAAAAACAACCCTTCCGGTGCCCGGTTGCCTTCGATCAATTTAGATAAGGTGGCAGCTTCAGTTGTTGTCAGACGTACTGTCCAATACGCTTCGTTCCAGCAAAATATAAAACACAAAAGTGCGGTTGATGCGACACCACCCCACGCCAGTGGAAT
>CAYPDN010000465.1:0-3125 GCA_964409445.1 uncultured Granulosicoccaceae bacterium | reverse complement strand
CAGGCTTTTCGCAATTCACTGCCAGCCATTGTTAACCAGTTTGTGATTACCTTTAAAGAAACATCGATTGTAACTATTGTTGGGTTTTTCGAAATTCTGGCTTCCGGCTCGGCAGCATTCGGTACCGGTAAGTGGACTGTCCACTATATTGAAGTCTATGTTTTTATCGGTGTAATTTATTTTATCTTTGTGTTTTCACTATCCAGATATGGTGCTTATCTTGAGAGAAAACTGAGAGTCGGACATGCACAATAATTCAGAACCTGGTATAGCGGCAGTGACGATGGCAGAGGTCAACAAGTGGTATGACGACTTCCATGTACTGAAAAATATCAATCTCGAAGTTGCCGATCGTGAAAAGGTGGTTATCTGTGGACCGTCGGGTTCTGGTAAATCCACACTGATCAGATGCATCTGCAAGCTCGAAGATCATCAGCGTGGCAGTATTAATGTGCTCGGTACTGAACTCAATGACAATGTTGCCAACATCGATGAAATCAGACAGGAAGTTGGCATGGTGTTTCAGCAGTTCAATTTGTTCCCACATATGACGGTGCTTGAAAACTGTACCCTTGCTTTAACTCTGGTACGTAAGAAGTCTCGCAAGGAAGCAGATGCTATAGCTATGCAGTTTCTGGAGAAAGTCCGAATACCGGAACAATCGACCAAGTACCCCGGGGAATTATCCGGCGGGCAGCAACAGCGCGTAGCGATTGCGCGTTCACTGTGTATGAGTCCTAAAATTCTGTTGTTTGATGAGCCCACTTCCGCACTTGACCCGGAGATGATATCTGAAGTGCTCGACGTTATGGTGTCGCTGGCTGAAGAAGGTATGACCATGGTTTGTGTTACTCACGAGATGGGTTTTGCAAGGCGGGTGGCTGATCGGGTGATATTCATGGACGAAGGGGAGATTGTTGAACAAAATACCCCGCAGGAATTTTTTGACAACCCGACCAATGAGCGCACCAAACTGTTTCTTAGTCAGATCCTGCAACACTAGGTTACTATTGCAGTCTGTTCCAATAGCCTGGTATTAGCTTTATTTCGATCTCACGTAAAGCTCGATGCACTAACTATCCGTTAAACTAATCTGGTTCACGTTTATCGGAGTAGGGCAGATACCCTCTGCGCTCCACAGCGGGAAATGCATCACCGCGTCGCACGTAGTTTGTGTTTTGCTGTAACGGTCTCGGCACAAAATCCCATGGTTCCGGTCGACCAACAGACAATGCAGCATCAACCAGTTTGCGTTCAGACTGGGATCGAATTACATCATCCAATAAAGAGTCGAGTGGCCAGGTGGATTCTGCTATTGCGGTAAGACTGGCTTCCTGCGGATGATCAAAGCCTGCAAGATTATTTAGTTCCAGTGGATCAGTAGCCAGATCATACAGCTGAGGTGGATAAGCACGAGAGATAATTAGTTTAAAATTTCCGTCACGTACACAGACACGGGGAGCTTCTGTACCACCGTCGATATGCTCAGCAAATACAGGGCCTTTAATATTATCGCCCCGGAGCGCCGGCATCAGACTTCTGCCATCTATTGCAGTAGTGATACTATCGGATGGAATTTCCGCCAGATCCAGCATGGTTGGAAAGACATCCAGCAGCGATACTGGGGCATTAACCCGTGCTGCTGCATATTCAGGATGAGATATAATCATCGGCACCTGAATTGCAGGATTATACAGGGTCTTTTTGAACCACATGCCACGCTCACCGATCATGTCGCCATGGTCGGATGAAAACATAACAACGGTGTTGTCGTCGAAGCCACTTTCTTTAAGTGCTGCCATTAATCGACCAAATAGCTCATCGATAGAAGAAATCATTCCGTAGTAACCTCTACGGGCGTTGCGATAATCTGACTCGCTTAGTTCGCACTTGTCCTGCCCGTAGTGATAGTACAAAGACTTGCTATGCGCATCTCTCTGCTCAACCGGTATAAACGGTACACGGGGATTATCAATGTTTCCATCGGGGTATTGATCCCAGTACGAGCGGGTCGTAACGTAAGGATCGTGAGGTTGTGTCAATGAAACGGTCATCATGAACGGTCTGTCGTCGGTACTTCTGGCGCGGGTGTATAGCTCCCGGATTGCGTGGTGAATAACATCTTCGTCATAGTCAATTTGCATAGACCGCGCGACGGGACCGGCATCTTTAACAGTATCTATCGTTGAGACACCGAAGGTGTATGCGCGTTCGTCGTCCTTATTAAAATCACGGAAATCAGGAGCAGGTGTCCACGACATATCAGCAGGATATATCTCGGTAGTCAGACGCTCTTCATAGCCATGGTACTGATCAGGACCAACGAAGTGCATTTTCCCTGATATACACGTGTAATAACCATGCAACCGCAGATAGTGTGCAAAAGTTGGAGTTGCTGCAGGAAACTCGGCGCCGTTGTCGTATGCGCCTATTCGTGAAGGCAATCGGCCAGCCATCATTCCAAAGCGCGAGGGTGCACAGAGCGGATAGGGACAATAGGCGTTGTCAAAAACTGTTCCGCGATCTGCCAGTGCATCAATATTTGGTGTCTGGCACACCGTACCGCCATAGCAATTCAGAACAAACGATGTGAGCTGATCAACCATGAATAGCAGAATATTGGGTTTACTCACAGGCACTCCACGCTTTTTATTCCGTTTTGACGGCAATTGATTATTTTACTATTTCAACGGTCTCTGCCACCTATACTGCTTGAGTTTTGGTGTTCTGTAAAATCTCTCTCAGGAGCTGTTTCAGGAATTTCCGGAAGCTTATTCAGACTTATTCACCGCATCGATGTAGTCAGCTATTGAGGGCTCGGCACCCGGTGTGTAGTTTGATGCGATATCGCGATCTGATAAATTTTGTTGTCGTTCTGCGATGGCAGCTGCCATAATCGGTTCAACGCCCAATTGCAGTACGAGTGCTTGTGCCTCCCGCATTTCTGCAGCACGACGCGTCGCATGCAACGTGGCACGAGACAACTGATACCCCGCGACTTTCTGCCAGTCTATTCCAGGATAAGTCGCCTGTATTGATGCAATAACTTCATCTTCCATTCCGACTTTACCTGCTGCCTCTATCGATTCTGCAAATAGTGACTCCATGCCTTTGATCAGAATCGA
>CAYPDN010000464.1:0-3131 GCA_964409445.1 uncultured Granulosicoccaceae bacterium | reverse complement strand
TTGCACGCATTGGCGCTAAAGATAATTTTTGGCAAATGGGTGATACCGGTCCCTGTGGTCCGTGCTCAGAAATATTTTATGACCATGGTCCGGAGGTGTTCGGCGGCCCTCCCGGTACTCCGGATGAAGATGGTGATCGCTACATAGAAATCTGGAATCTGGTCTTCATGCAGTTTGATCGTGCTGCAGACGGCACACTAACTCCATTGCCGAAGCCGAGTGTTGATACAGGTATGGGGCTTGAACGTATTGTGGCGGTACTTCAGCACGTGCACAGTAACTATGAAATTGATTTGTTTGCGAATCTACTTAAAGAAGTGCAATCAGTTACTGGCGCTAAAGATAAAGACAATGCCTCACTAAAGGTTGTGGCTGACCATATCCGCTCCTGTGCATTTATGATTGTTGATGGCGTAATGCCTTCCAATGAAGGGCGTGGTTATGTATTGCGACGTATTATCCGGCGTGCGGCGCGGCATGGTCAGAAACTCGGTGCAACAGAACCGTTCTTTCATAAGCTGGTCGGACCGCTAACAAAGTTAATGGGTGAAGCTTTTCCCGAACTGGTAGCGTCAGCTGCACAGGTTGAATCCGCATTGCTTGCTGAAGAAGTTCGTTTTGCAGAAACTCTGACTCAGGGTATGAAGATTTTCGAAGCGGATCTCGCAAACCTTGAGGGTAAAACAGTACCCGGGGAAACTGCATTTAAACTGTATGATACCTACGGGTTCCCGCTGGACCTGACCGCAGATGTAGCACGAGAGCGTGGCCTGACTGTTGATGAGGCCGGTTTTGATACCTGCATGCAGCGGCAACGGGAGCAGGCGCAAGCGGCCAGTCAGTTTGCAAGTGCAGGGGCGGCACAGATCTCAAGCACTACCGCGACAAATTTCACCGGCTACGATCTTCTTGAAGACTCAGCTGTTGTTGCAGAAATTTTCCTTGATGGAAAAGCGCTCGATAAAATCGATTCAGCTTCTGTAACTGCCGAGCAATCACTTGTGATCGTGCTGGACAAAACGCCGTTTTACGGTGAGTCCGGTGGTCAGGTTGGGGATCGTGGTTTGCTTACCGGTGACAGCGTTCGTTTTGAGGTGGCAGACACGCGCAAGTCCGGTAGTGCGTTTCTGCACTTCGGGGTTCTGGCGCAGGGCTCGCTTGCTATCGGTGACAAGCTCTCAGCATCAGTAGACGCTGATCGACGACGTGCGACACTAAAAAATCACTCTGCCACCCACTTGTTACATGCGAGCCTGAGAAGAGTGCTTGGTGAACACGTTCAACAAAAAGGTTCACTGGTGAGCCCGGGCCATTTGCGCTTTGACTTCTCGCATGGTGCGCCGGTCAGTCACCAGGAACTCTCAAGCATTGAGAATTGGGTCAACGCCGAGGTAATGGAAAACGCCGAGGCCTCGACAAATGAAATGTCTATGGACGAAGCGGTTGCCAAAGGTGCAATGGCACTCTTCGGCGAAAAGTATGGTGAAGTGGTGCGGGTAGTTGAACTCGGACCGAACTCTGTTGAGCTATGTGGTGGCACTCATGTGCGACGCTGCGGTGACATTGGTATGTTCCGTATTGTCAGTGAAACCGGAGTGGCCGCCGGAGTTCGCAGGATTGAAGCGGTAACTGGCAGTGCGGCCATTGATCAGACTTCCAGTGAGCACAATACTCTGGTGCAGATTGCTACAGGTTTGAAAGCGCCGCTGGACAAGGTTGAAGAGCGCGTTTCGGGTTTGTCGGAGCAGAATCGTGAATATAGCCGTGAGATTGATCGCTTAAAACAGATTATTGCCTCACAAGCCGGTGACACCCTGAGCTCTGATGCAATCGAAATTAAAGGCGTTAAGGTTCTCGCCATCGAGCTTAAAAACACCGACGCAAAAGGTCTGCGTGATTCGATGGATAAACTCAAAGACAAGCTCGGTACGACAGCGATTGTTCTGTCAGCGATAGAGGGCGACAAAGTGCGTCTGATTGCCGGTGTCAGTAAAGACGTTACCGACCGCGTCAAAGCGGGGGAACTGGTTAATCACGTCGCGACGCAGGTAGGTGGTAAAGGGGGTGGCAGACCTGATTTGGCTCAGGCTGGCGGCACTCAACCTGAGAACCTGTCCAAAGCTCTTGAAAGTGTGGCTGACTGGATCACCACAAAGCTATAGACTACACGGCGCTTATTCTGGCTGGCGCAAGCTTTGTCGCATCCGCCCGGTCTTTAATTCCTACTTAATAATGGCAGCATGAGCTTACTTGTTCAAAAATACGGTGGTACCTCCGTCGGCAGCGTCGAACGCATTCAGGCTGTAGCTGCGCGTGTCTTGAAGACGGCGCAGCAGGGCCACCAGGTGGTGGTCGTGGTGTCTGCGATGTCCGGTGAGACAAACAGGTTGTTATCGTTGGCAGATGAAATCAGTGGCAAGCCGTTACCGCGTGAGCTTGACGTACTGGTATCGACAGGTGAACAGGTTACAACAGCGTTGCTTTGTATGGCGTTGTCTGAGTTGGGGCAGCAAGCGCGCTCCTATACAGGTAGACAGGCAGGCATACGCACTGATGACTCTTACAACAAAGCGCGGATTACTGACATTAATACAGATGCCGTGATGAATGATTTAAACAATGGCTATGTCGTGGTGCTTGCCGGCTTTCAGGGTGTTAACGAAGCGGGTGATGTTACAACACTGGGACGTGGTGGGTCAGATACTTCTGCAGTTGCAATGGCAGCGGCACTCAAGGCTGATGAATGTCAAATTTATACTGATGTAAATGGTGTATACACGACAGACCCGAGAGTTGTATCCAATGCTCGCAAGCTTGACCGAATTACTTTTGAAGAGATGCTTGAAATGGCGAGCCTTGGATCAAAAGTATTGCAAATAAGGTCGGTAGAGTTTGCTGGCAAATATAATGTTGCACTTAGAGTGCTTTCATCTTTCGAAGAAGGTGAAGGTACACTTATTACCATAGATGAGGAAGATGCTTTGGAACAAGCGCTTATATCTGGTATTGCCTTCAACCGTGATGAAGCACAGTTAACTGTACGTGGCGTTCCCGACACACCGGGAATAGCGTATCGGATTCTTGGCGCTGTTGCCGATGCAAATTTTGAAGTTGATATGATTGTGCAGAAT
>CAYPDN010000463.1:0-3140 GCA_964409445.1 uncultured Granulosicoccaceae bacterium | reverse complement strand
CACCGCGCTCAGCCACAAAGCATTGGCGGTACACTCTACTGTGGGTCAACGAGCAGCTAACATTACGCGATCATGCACCAAAGCATACCGTAGACATCAACATAGATTTTACCGCCGGTCGCGCTTTGCATCGCTTAAAATTTGGTGGCGGACACGGTCAGCCTTTGGCGCGAGCGGTAAAAAGCCGGGACCAGCCAATTATTTGTGATGCGACCGCAGGCTTCGGCAAAGACGCTTTCGTATTCGCTTCACTCGGATGCGAGGTAGTACTGCTTGAGCGATCTGCAGTGGTCCACGCTCTGTTGCATGACGCACTGATGCGCGCTTTACAAAATCCACAAACAAAAATAATTGCCGAACGAATGCATCTCTACCGCGCAGAAAGTAATTTAATGCCGGACAACTGGAAACATCCAAAAATGCCGCAGGTAATCTACCTTGATCCGATGTACCCGGATAACAAAAGGGCTGCAAAAAAAGAGATTCAAACACTGCGCACCTTACTTGATACAGAACAGGATGAAGCAAAGCTATTGAACGCCGCACGAGCAAGTGCGGCACGAGTAGTGGTTAAACGGCCGCGCAAGGCAGCACCATTGGCAAATATTACCCCGGTCGGCAATATTTCTTCACCTAATACACGCTACGACATTTATAGTGCCGCCCGTAACCCGGTTCTGTGTATCGGGCAATCTATCATGTAACTACTAACTCGGGTTACTACGAGCTCAACAGATCAGTCTCTGAAGTTTATGTACTGCAGCGGCAACTCAAACTCAGAGCCTTTAAGCAGTGCAATCGCACTTTGCAAATCGTCCCGCTTTTTACCAGTGATTCTAACCTGATCACCCTGAATTGATGCCTGCAATTTCATCTTTGAATTCTTTACAGTCTTGACAATCTTACCGGCAATTTCTTTGTCGATTCCTTTCTTGATGCTCAACACCTGACGGGCTTTTTGACCACTTGTCTGAACATCACCATGCTTAAGGCAGCTAATATCAATACCGCGCTTGGTCAGCTTTTGCAGAATTATCGGTTGCATCTGCTGAATCTGGAAATCACTGTCAGCCTCAAGCGTCATCGCTTCTTCAGTAAGATCAATCTTCGCATCAGACCCCTTAAAATCAAACCGGTTACCGATTTCCCGGTTTGCCTGATCAACAGCATTGCCGAGCTCGTGTTCGTCTATTTCAGAAACCACATCAAATGAAGCCATTAATTCGCCCTCGCTAAACAGTCAAGCCGTATAATACTACAACTCTTTAACGGCGCTCAGCAGACTCCGAAAAGCTAAAGGCAGCGATTCCCGAAGCTACGGATTCCCGAGATACAAGCAAATGAAAACCAATAGCGGCGACCTGCGCGATGAGCGCAAAGACTATAATCTGGACGAACTGACTCGCGATGGTTTAACCGACAACCCGCTGAGCATGTTCAGCGACTGGATGCAGACCGCAAGAAACGCGGACATTATGGATGCAACAGCTATGACGCTGGCGACAGTCGATGCCAATGGCCTGCCCTCTGCGAGGATAGTTCTGCTAAAACAATTCGGCGAAACGGGTTTCTACTGGTTCACCAACTACGACAGTCGCAAAGGCCGAGAGTTATCCGGCAATCCGAATGCGGCCCTGTTGTTCTACTGGCGAGAGCTCGAGCGACAAGTTCGAATTGAAGGCACGGTCAAACTGGCAAGTACGGCCGAGTCGGATGAATACTTTAACAAGCGCCCGACAGGCAGCAGGTTCAGTGCTGCCGCATCACCGCAGTCAGAGGTAATAGCAAATCAGCAGTGGCTTACTGAACGCACACAGGAACTGCAGAGCAAATACGATGAAACCAGTTTGAAACGCCCGAAAAATTGGGGTGGTTATGTGCTTGAGCCGGTGGCCTATGAATTCTGGCAGGGACGACCAAGCAGACAACATGATCGTTTTCGTTTTACACGCAATAGTAACAACCAGACCAACTGGACAATCGATCGGCTTGCACCCTGACCAAAAAAAAACGCAGTCACCGGTTACAAGCGCTTATAGTTTACCTACAACTTACCTATAGGTGACGTCAGTAGCGTTTACTCGATCGGAGTCTCACCAAGCATACCAAGAAGAAGAGTATTCAGGTCCTGCTCACGGTTGTTATATCTGTATTCACTTTCTTTAAGGTGAAAGTAAAATTTCGCGCGACGCAGACCTTTGAATTTGGTTAGCCGCAAACGCAGAAAGTGACCGAACGATTCAATCCTTTCAATGTCACCAGCACCGTGTGCATTTTGGTAAGTCGAGTTTTTAATTTTCAATCTCATATCGCGACGCACATCAATACCTACCGGATACTCGCGCCACTGACCTTCCTCAATGACAACCGGTTCGCCGAGGCCGGTGCCATTCATCAAAGAACAGTACACCTGATCTTCCATCAAATAGAGGTATACACCGATGACACCATCGCTTGCACTGTCAAGGTACGCAGACACATTGCCATCTGCGGTATCACCATCATCGGTTTTTGTTTTTTCACGGCTGGCGTGCAGACCGGGAGTACCAGAGGCATTTGCTTCGCACCATTGTGCTATGCGATCCCGTAGTTTCAAATAGATGGAATTGACCGACCTGACATTAACACCGGTTTGCTTTGCGCACTCAACCGCGGTGATGTCCTGAGAAAACAATTCCAGAATCATTCTGAAACGCTGCTCGTCGAGTTTTGAATGTTTGTAGAAGCGATTTTTTACAGCGTACATGCCATATTCCTTTCCCCTGAGTAAGTGGCAATGTAGGTACAACCCGACGGGTGCGAGATAAGAGTGTATGTGACACACTTTTTCGTCCACGTGACTCAATTCACATTAAAGACATCGCACAGATTCACTCAACTATTTGATTCAATGAAGATACATCGCGTTATACTTGGCGTTACAAATCTATGCAGAAAGGGACACATTGATGTCGCAGGCGCTTTTTGAAGAGCAGACACCAGAGCTTGATAGCGATACCAGGACTACCCTGATCAACCGCTTCCTCTCGTTTATGGACAGCGAATCGGTGCTCAGGGAGGACGAAGATCTGTTTCCGTACGAATCAGACGGTCTCGCGATTTACCGCCAAAAACCACCTCTGGTGGTATTGCCCGAGACC
>CAYPDN010000462.1:0-3142 GCA_964409445.1 uncultured Granulosicoccaceae bacterium | reverse complement strand
CGAGAATACGCATCGAGATTCGTGCTTCATTGTTTTCTATCGACAAATACGGATCAATCAGATCACCACGCAGATCATCTGGTATATTTTTAAATAACAGCTCGAGCTCAAAAGGGGTAAATTCTTTATTGTCGTTTATCGCTTCACCGGTTCTGAGGATAGATGCCATCGACAGAACTTTACCAATTGACGGGATTGATTCGAGATAGTCGTGAACTTCCTTGACGCGGTTTACCTTGTAAGGGGTGAACCACACGTCTTCTGATTCGTCATCCTCACCCTCAAGCAGCGCCAGTTCTTCACAGAACTCTGCGTCTTCCTCCGAGAGCTGCGAGAGATCAGCGCATTCGTCTTCTTCCTCTTCTTCTGTCAGGTCAAGTACAACATCCAGCGGTGTTGTGCCACCGAGCTTATCGTCTATAAGCTTCATGCCCTGATATATTTCTGTGTGTGATCGAAAATAGTTAATGAAGCTGTTTTCAACAATAAGGCGAGATATACCTACAGCACTCATAATTGCCAGCAACACGGCAAGTATCAGAATCCAGTTGCCGCGCTTGTCGGTAAAGCGTGCGAGCAGTGCGGTTGCGGCAACTGGCTTATCTGCTTCTCCGTCGTTTTCCAGCGGTCCGATTAACACTAACAGTGAAGGAAACAGCAGAAACGAAGTTAGAAAAGTCACTACTAGTCCGATGGACATCATCCAGCCAAAATCAATCACCGGTTTTATGCCACTGAACACAAGTGAGCAGAATCCGATAATAGTAGTGAGCGCTGTATATAAGCACGGCCAGAACATTTTTCTGGTCGCGAGCCACACTCGGTCAATATGGCTTAAGTCCGGGTGGTCTATTTTTAACTGGCGGAAACGTACCACCAGATGAATGTTCATTGACATGGTGATAATGAACATCAATGAAATAAAATTGGAAGAGATAACGGTGACCTTCCAGCCAATCAACCCGAGAAAACCCATTACCGTCATGCCTGCAAACAGGCAGCTCGCGACAGGCAACAGTACCCATCTCATCCTGCGAAAGATAAAACTTAAAGTGGCCAGAATAAACAATACGACACCTGCGCCAAACACCACGAGGTCGCGAGCGATGTAGGTAATCATATCGTCTGACACCATCGGTACGCCACCGAGATGCATTGTGGCTTTGTCTTCGTGCTTAGCCAGGATTGTTCGGACTGCAGCTATATCGTCGTGAAGCTTTTTATTCTCCACACTGCGCATCTGGTCGAACTCTGTGTTTACTTGCAACAGGTTTGATTCTTCCTCAGCTGTCAGAGTGCCCTCCAGATCTTTGAGCCTCAACGCGGAGCGCTTTTCGCGCAGTGCCGAGTATTCTTCATTTGATGTTAAATTCAGCAGCATGCCAGTGGTGGTGCCATCTTCACTGACGATAAGGTCCCTGAAGACCGGGCTGGTTGTGATTTCAGTTTTTACTTTTTCAAGATCGCTGTCCGGGTGAGTCTCGAGCGTCGGCACACCAGACGTCAACTCAGTCAGGCTTACACCGGAACTGGTTAGCAGTGGCACTTCCAGAATTGAAAATACCGACTCGACAGAGTCGACGGTGGTAAGTTCATCGCGCAGGGTTGCCAGGTGATCGAGTGAATCCTGGGTAAAAATCTCGCCCGGCGGGTCATAAGTTACGACCAGGGAGTCACCAGCTGAGCCGTATCTTGCGGAAGTTGCCCGGTAGATTCGCAGGTCTTCATCATTCTCCAGCAGCAGCGCGTCGGCGGATGCATCGAGTGAAAAATTGCGCGCCTGCCAGATAAAAAAGCACAGCAGCAAAGCGAGCAGTGCGACAACGATGGCCGGGAACGATAAAACGGTATTTCGGTACAGGCTCGGTAGCGGAGCACTGTCCAGTGACGAATGTGATTGCATGGGATTCATCATAGCAGTGTAAGGTGTTCGGCAATCGTTTCAGATTGGACGGTGAAAACGGTTGATTCAGGTTATTCTTATGATCAGATTTCCCGACTCAGTATTAATGGTCACTTCAGGAGTGTATGGCATTGATTGCAGGGCAACTCAGCTCATCCAGAGACAAGTCTGAATTTCTGTTTCTGAACATCGGCCACTTTCTCGACCATTTTTTCATGTTGATTTTCGCGACCGCCGCTGCTTTGCGGTTAACCAGTGAGTGGGGTCTGAGCTATGCAGAACTGATCCCGTATGCTACTCCCGGCTTCATCGCATTCGGTGTCTGTGCCATACCTGCTGGCTGGCTGGCAGATAAGTGGAGCAGGGAAGGTATGATGGTATTGTTTTTCATTGGTATCGGCTTCAGTGCCATCTTCGCAGGTCTGGCGGGTAGTCCGGTGCAAATCGGAATCAGTCTCGCTCTGGTTGGAGTGTTCGCATCCATCTATCACCCGGTGGGCCTTGCGATGGTAGTGCGAGATAAAAGCAAAACCGGCTTGCTGCTGGCGGTCAACGGGGTGTGGGGCAATCTCGGCGTTGCCAGTGCGGCACTGCTGACCGGGTTCTTTATTGATCTTTCCGGCTGGCGCAGTGCGTTTTACCTGACAGGTTTGGTATCGATTCTCATCGGGTTCGCATACTTGAAGTTTATTAAAAAAAATCCATTAGCTGCGGCAACAACGTGTAACAAAACAACGCAAAAGCACGAGTCAGGCGCCGGAAACCTATGGCGTATTTTTTCGATTATTTTGGTGACTACCGCCATTGGTGGTCTGATATTTCAAAGTACAACTTTTGCTCTGCCAAAAGTGCTTGATGAGCGACTATCAGACATGGTGGGTTCGGCAACCATGACTGGCGGGTATGCATTTATAGTATTTTCAATTGCTGCTATCGGGCAGTTAGTTGTAGGGAAATTGGTAGATGAGTATCCAGTAAAAATAATATTCGCAGTAGTTGCAGCGTTGCAGGCTTTGTTTTTCACTATTATGATTCAACTCGAAGGTTTCACAGCTCTGCTGGTCTCTATTGCATTTATGTTGGTGGTATTTGGGCAAATACCTATTAACGATGTGTTGCTGGCCAGAGTAGTTCGCAGTGAATGGCGTAGTCGGGCCTATGCACTGCGGTACCTGATTACTTTCTCTGTTATGGCGTCCGCTGTTCCGTTGATCGCATGGATTCACCGGCACTGGGGCT
>CAYPDN010000461.1:0-3144 GCA_964409445.1 uncultured Granulosicoccaceae bacterium | reverse complement strand
CTGGCCTTGCCAATATTATTATCTGGCAGAACGTTACCGAGCGCTGCCGCAAGGCGGTCATCGGCTCAAGGCTTGTGGTGATCTCAGGTACGACTCAGCGTGAGGGGGAAGTTGTGCATCTGGTAGCACGCCATATTGAAGACAACTCATGGATGCTGGGCGATCTTGCAACTAACTCAAGAGATTTCCATTAATTGTATCGAAGCGCATACGACCGCTTCTGAAAAAATACACGTAAAACAACGGATACCTTAAAAGCCAGCAAACAACAATAGCCTGAACCCAAAAATAATTCGTTAAACCTTAAAAAAATCGCTTGACGAAAGCACTGGTTTGTAAGTCATAAAGCCGGGTTATGCACATCCGGGAAATCTCCCGACATCGAATGCTGAACAGATCTGACTCGGGTACTTTGCGGACCAAAGATTTAATTTAACTCTTTGTTTTTTATAATACTTATTCTACTGATTAAAAAATAGACAAATTATGAAAACCCCTTAAAAAATAGCCATAGGAGCGTTCAGTTAAGAATTTATCCACTAAGTTATCCACAGGAACTGTGGATACAATGAGTGACCAAATAATGCCTCCCTATCCGACTCAGTGTTGATACATAAGTGATTTTCATAAGACATTGAGTAGTGTAAAAACGCCTTAGCTAACCACGGTATGAATACGGGTAATGGACAGTAAGGAAAACCAGATCCATCAGGCTCTGGATGAAAATTTTCCAGTTGACGAGGCGATCTTCACTACTTCACCGGCAGCCAGATACTCAGGCACCTGAATCACAAGTCCTGTTGATAACGTCGCAGGCTTGGTTCGGTTAGTAGCACTGGCGCCTTTTATAGCCGGATCAGTCTCGGTAATTTCAAGTTCGACAAACTGCGGCAATTCAACACCTGCAATTTCACCGTCGATCAGTAGTGCATAGATTCCATCAAGCCCTTCAATAAGCAGTTTACTTTCTTCTTCAAGTTCTGCTGCAGAAAGCGTGTACTGGCTGAAGTCATCCATATTCATAAAACAGAAGTCATCTCCGTCTTTGTATGAGTACTGGACTTGAACGCGCTGACAATCAGCGTCTTTTAGAAAATCTTCCCCTTTGAAAGACTCATCCCGCTTTTGTTTTGTTTTTGCATGAATAAAGCGGATTTTATATAACGTAGATGCACCGCGTGAAGAGGGACTTTTGCAGTCAACCAACTTGACGATATGCGGTTCATCGGCCAGTTCCACGACCTGGCCCTTTTTAAGTTCACTGGCTTTTGGCACGAATTGACTCGCAGGTTAATGACAACCGGTGAGTGTAGGTAATATTCGATGGCCGGGCTACAACAACTTCTATTCTTTCTTGTCTTTCTCGTCATCGCCGTCGGGAATAACAGCGCCGATGGCGGCTGTCGTGCCTTTAACTGCCAATTTACCAGCACCAACAGCAGTGCTCGCGGCTGCATCTACCAGCGCGATGGCAGTGCATCCGCCGAGACTGAGAGAGCTGCAAACCAGTAATGCCAGGGTTAAATTTTTCGTGCTCATATCGTTATCTCTTTTTATTGGTCGCGTCGCTTAGAATCCACAACTTAGACACATGCTAGTCTACGCGTTCGAAAAAGCATTATCCGCTTACAATTTGTTCTATTCCACCAGCGATCTCTATGCCGCAATGAGCAACGAACTACTCCATCCTGACGTTCTGAACGTACTGCAATCTCATTCCATGCCGTTTAAGGCAATTGCCTGTGACCCGTCACTCGCGGATACAGCTGACTTTTGCAAACATTACGATTTCTCACCAGATCAGTCAGCGAACACTTTATTGCTCGGATCAACCAAGGGGGAGCCCAAATTCGCCGCTTGTGTGGTTCTCGCCAATTGCCGCCTGGATGTAAACAAGGTGGTCAGAAAAAAGCTGGGAGTTCGGCGACTGTCTTTTGCCACACCTGAAAAAACCCTGGAACTTACCGGCATGGAGCTCGGCGGTGTAACGCCCTTTGGCTTACCTGATGATCTGCCGCTATGGATCGACAGCAGGGTTTTGAATTGCGAGGAAATAATTCTCGGTGGTGGTAACCGGGCTTCTAAAGTGTTGATGCCACCTGCCGGATTGACTAAATTACCGGGTGTGGAAGTTGTGGACGGTTTGGCTTTTGTTATTGAGCCTTCTTAGCCACGCCGTAGTTGTCAGCCGACTAATCGGGGTCGACTACCTGGCGTCGACTACTCCGGGCCGTCGGCAAAATCCTGTCCGCTGAGATGTCCGACCAAAGTAAACGAAAAAATATCTACACTCGGTCGCCACTTAACCAGCGCACTGCGAGCACCGGTAGAAACCAACGCCGATTGCTTGATATTGTCCTTAGCCAGAACCGGGCTCTGAAAGCGATTGCGGACATAACTGCGCAACCAGGTTGGTGCGTCACCGCTCTGCAGAAAATCCATAAAGAGATCCTGCAGCAGTAAGTCATCCGCCTGATAGCCGTGCGCATCATAGAACGCCAATCCAAACAATTCGTATTCGGTCGCACCAAAGCGCGCCGCAAGTACATTCAGTTCTTCTGAATCTCTGCTGGTATCACTTTCTATCACATCAATCTCTCAATCACGCCCCATCAGTTATCAGCAAGGAGCATGCAAACCTTGTGGACTATGAGACAATAACGGCGTGTTTCTGACTCGCTTGACGGAAGGTGTCACATGACAAGCAAAAGATCTGGTACACCGTGGATGGATGCTGATGACTACGGGAGATCGCTGACCGGATTGGGAGTTAACCTGCTTGTGACATCCGTCGAAGAAAGTGCGAAGTTTGCGACTTCAGTACTCGGTGCGAGCATTGTGTACAGCGATGTCGACTTTGCGGTAATTCAGGCCAGTGGCAGCGAATGGATGCTGCACGCAGATCACACTTACGATTCCCATCCGATGGCGGGCGTTGTAGAAGAGTTACCAGCGCGCGGCTGCGGTATCGAGCTGCGCTTGCATCACTGTGACCCTGATCGCGCTTGTAAGCATGCCAGAGAGCACGGTTACATTGTGCTGGCTGACGCGATGGATAAACCCCATGGAGTCAGAGAAGCATTTATTGTGGCACCGGATGGTTATATCTGGGTTCCGGATTCACCGCTGTAAATCTGGCTTGTA
>CAYPDN010000460.1:0-3167 GCA_964409445.1 uncultured Granulosicoccaceae bacterium | reverse complement strand
TTAACGAAGGTGTGCTGAAAGTCGGCACCACCGGTGACTGGAATCCGATGACTGTGAAGGATCCGGCCACTAACAACTATGAAGGCTACGATATCGATGTAATGACTGAGCTTGCAAAAGACCTCGGTGTAGAACTTGAGCTGGTAGCGACCGACTGGAAAACTCTGGTCAATGGTGTTGTTGCTGGCAACTATCACATGACAGGGTCTGCTTCGATCAGCCCTGCACGTATGAAGGCTGCAGGTTATTCAGCAAGCTACATCGCAGTTGAGATTCTGCCGTTTACCACTGCTGATAAAGCAGATCAGTTTGACGGGTGGGATTCAATCAATAAAGACGGTGTTAAAGTTGCAGCCACACTTGGAACTACGTTTGAAAAACTGGTAAAAGAGTGGTTTCCGGATTCTGAAATAAAAGCAGTCGAAGCGCCTGCGTTGCAACATCAGGAAGTTTTGTCTGGTCGGTCGGACGTATTTGTTACTTCAAATATTGAAGGTGCAACTCTCACCCAGAAATTCGAGAAAATTGTACCGATCAAAATTGACTCTCCGCGTTCACCAACACCAATCGCAATGCTGTTACCACAGGATGATCAGGTTTGGATCAACTACGTGAACAACTGGATTGAGATCAAAAAAGCACGCGGGTTCTTTGAAGACACTGCTAAAAAGTGGGGTTTGTAAGAGCTCTTTAAGTAAACATGCTTTCATCCGTATGAGGCGGCTGGCGAATTTTAGCCAGCCGCCTTTTTTTATGATCGTCTTTTTGGCGCTGTATTTAAGAGTAAAGTGACCGGCAATATTCCAACAGTAGAAGTTGATATCAATGCATTTCATGCTGACCCGTATGTCGCTCTGACATCAATGCGTGAACACACACCAATCTGCTATGTGCCGCAACTCAATGCCACTTTGCTTACCCGCCATCAAGATATAGTGGTGTGTGAGAATAATGTCGATGTATTCTCCTCAGAACAACCGGGCGGTTTGATGACTGTGCTCATGGGCGAGAACATGATGCGCAAAGATGGAGTGGCGCACGCGACTGAACGTCGGCAGTCGTTGCCATCGCTCTCCCCGCGTACTGTGAAAAATGTCTGGAAGCAACAGTTTGAAAAGTCTACAGAGGCCGTACTTGATAGTCTTGAAGACTGTATGGCCTGCGATCTGTTTAAGGATTACGCCATGCCAGTATCTGCTCATGCGCTGCGAAGTATTACGGGCTTAACCAATATGACAACTGATCAGCTCGATAGTTGTTCGCAAGGCATGATAGACGGTATAGCAAACTATTCCGGTGATCCTGATGTACAACAAAAATGCGTTGAATCTACTGAACTGATAGACAGTTGCTTAGACGATATGCAGCAAGCGGGTGCTGAAGACGCGTCGTTGCTAAAAGTCTTGGTGGAGGCGGGCCAGCCGGATGCCAGTGTCAGAGCCAATATAAAGCTTGTAATTAGTGGAGGTCAAAATGAGCCGAGAGATGCAATCGCAGGGTCAGTGTATGCGCTGCTTGCACACCCTGCACAACTGGCAAAGCTTGTAAATGGTTCGGTCTCGTGGCGACAGGTGTTCGAAGAGTACGCACGCTGGATATCGCCCATTGGTATGTCACCACGCAGAATAGCGAAGTCATTTGAGTGGAATGGGTACAACTTCGAAAAAGACAGCAGGGCGTTTTTAATGTTTGGCAGTGGCAATCGTGATGAATCGGTTTTCAATAAACCCACAGACTTTGATGTTACCCGCGACAATTCCAAAGCTATTAGCTTTGGTGCCGGCCCGCACTTTTGTGCAGGTGCAGCAGCATCTCGCGTGCTGATTGCTGATGTCGCACTGCCGAAGTTATTTGAAAGATTTCCTGATTTGCAACTGGACGGTGAAGTGGAATTTAAAGGCTGGGCGTTCCGTGGGCCGGTGTCGGTGCCGGTACGTCTGAGGTGAGTGATTTCAACCCGTTTGCTAAAGTCTGCGGCAGATCTCGTTTGTTTCTGTTACACATGAATGTAGTATCGTTATTGTTAGAAACCTGAGTTTGGTGTGCCCGGTTTAAGTGGAAAAATCTTATGGCGTTAAGAGCAACAAAAGAAATAAGAAACTCCGGTGTGCATATCCCGGATATTTGCTTTGGTACATCTGCGCTTGGAAATATGCCGGATACGTATTCCTATGAAGTCAGTGAGGCGAGGGCGGTTGAAACAGTCAAAGCCATGCTTACCTCGAATTCACCCTTTCTGGACACCGGCAGAAACTACGGCATGGGTCGCAGCGAAGAACGCATTGGTCTCGCACTAAAAGAGCTTGGCGGTCTTCCGGACGGTGCAGTTATATCTACCAAACTCGATCGCAACATGGAAACTGGTTTATTTGATGCATCCGAGGCCAGAAGATCTGTTGAAGAAAGTTTCACATCACTAGGGGTAAGTTATGTAGATATTCTTCATCTGCACGATCCTGAACACGCAGAGTCACTTGAGCCGATTGTTCGCAGTGGCGGGGCTCTTGATGAGCTCTTCAAAATGCGTGAAGAGGGTCTGTGCAGGGTAGTGGGCCTGGCGGCGGGCAATGTGGATGTGATGCTGCCAATTCTTAAAGACAGAGACTTCGACATACTCATCACCCATAATCGCTTTACATTGGTCAACATCAATGCAGAAGAGATGATTGCCTATGCTGCTGAAAACGATATCACCGTATTAAATGCAGCTCCTTATAGCGGTGGTGCACTGGCAAAAGGTACTGACACTTTTAGGCGCTATGTTTATCAGGAAGCCAATGATGACATGCTGGCCCCGATCAGAGCGGTTGAATCCGTATGTCAGAAGCATGATATTCCCCCGGGTGCTGCAGCTTTGCAGTTCTCTCTTCGGGAGCCGCGTATTGCATCCACAATTTGCGGTGTTAGTAAACCAGAGCGTATGATGGAGACGCTTAACTGGGCGGATTATGAAATTCCCGAGGATGCCTGGGCAGAATTGAATGCGCTGCCGCGAACGTATGAAGATCCCGAAGCAACTCGTGAGTATAAGCCGGGTTAGTGATTGGCGGCGGAGCTGGCTTTACCCGGATTTAAAACAAAAAAGCCGCTTCAAGAAAGAAGCGGCTTTTCAGTATTTGGCTCCCTGAGACGGGCTCGAACCGCCGACCCAGTGATTAACAGTCACT
>CAYPDN010000459.1:2008-3180 GCA_964409445.1 uncultured Granulosicoccaceae bacterium | reverse complement strand
ACACCCAGTACCGCAGGTTCATCCGGTGGTCTGCCGGTGTAGGTGGTGTGATAGATCGGTGATTCACGTTCAGTGATGGTATTAATAGTAAAAACCGGAAAGCTATCTACTTCGTTGTAGTAACCGGTGTGATCACCAAACGGACCTTCATCAGCTACATCGTTTGGTGCAATTGAACCTTCAAGCACAATCTCGGCACTGGCGGGAACCAGCAGATCATTGGTTCTACATTTGACCAACTCAGTCCGACTACCGCGCAGCAGTCCGGCAAACGCATGCTCAGAAAGCGTATCCGGTATTGGAGTAACTGCTGCCAGTATTGTTGCAGGGTCACAACCGAGAACCACTGAAACCGGAAACGGTTCATCCGGATGTTTCTGCTGCCACTCCAGCAGATCGAGCGCACCACCGCGATGGGACAGCCAGCGCATAATGACTCGGTTAGATCCAATGACCTGTTGTCGGTAAATCCCCATGTTCTGGCGTTTTTTATTGGGCCCCTTCGTGACCACCAGTCCCCAGGTGATTAACGGCCCGGCATCTCCAGGCCAGCAGTGCTGAACAGGATAGCGAGACAGATCGACATCATCCGCTTCCAGTACTGTGTGCTGGCAAGGTGCGTTACGAGTTGTTTTTGGTGCCATGTCGAGCACCTTTTTAAAAACCGGTAGTGTGCTCCACGCATCTTTTAACCCTTTGGGCGGATCGGGCTCTTTTAAAAACGCCAGCAGCTTGCCAACTTCACGAAGCGCTTCTACGTTTTCCTCACCCATACCGAGTGCTACTCTGTCTGGCGTACCAAACAGATTGCATAGTGCAGGTACCTCGCTGCCTACCGGGTTTTCAAATAATAATGCCGGACCGGAAGCTCGCAGAACACGGTCACTGATTTCCGTCATTTCAAGAAACGGATCGATAGGCTGAGTTATGCGCTTAAGCTCACCACGTTGCTCAAGGCTTTGAATAAACTCTCTTAGATCACGGTATTTCAAAATGCGCCTTCAAAAGGGGCAAGATCCGTTGTGTTGCAGAGCTTTGCCAAAGGGAATTTACTAAGCGGCAAGACCAGTATGACGTAACAATGCATCAATTTTCGGTTCACGCCCACGAAAATCCACAAACAGTTCAAGCGCTTTTTGGGTACCACCCTTTTCAAGAATAGACTGCATAAA
>CAYPDN010000459.1:0-1908 GCA_964409445.1 uncultured Granulosicoccaceae bacterium | reverse complement strand
CTAGGCAGTTCTACTGCATCCCACTCTACACCACTGATACCAGAGACCGACGCGTACTCAACGCGAGTCAACATATGATGCAATCCATGTCCGAACTCGTGAAACAAGGTTGTTAGCTCACCATGGGTAAGCAGTGCTGGCTTATCACCGACCGGAGGAGTCAGGTTGCAGGTGAGATATGCCACCGGCAACTGAATTCCGTCTTTCTTTTTCATCCGGCCAACACAGACATCCATCCAGGCGCCGGCACGTTTGCCGTTACGGGCGTAATTATCCATATAAAACGCACCACGCAACTCACCTGTTGATTTGTCTGAAATTTCGTAGAGCGATACATCCTCGTGCCAGACATCTGCATCAGCTACTTCGGTGATGTCTATACCAAACAACTTGCCGGTAACTTCAAACATACCGGGAACACCAATGCTTGCCGGAAAATAAGGTTTTAAGTCTTGTTCTGAAAAGTCGTACAACTTCTTTTTAAGCTGATTTGAATAATAAGAAACATCCCATGGCTCGAGACTTTCAACCTTTATCTCTGCCTCGCCAGTCGCAAACGCCTGCAGTTCTGCATAGTCTTTTTCCGCTGCAGGTTTGGCGCGCCTGCCCAAATCATCCAGAAAGTCGATCACCTGTTGGGGGCTGTCGACCATCTTGTTAGCGATGGAGTAGTCGGCATAATTGTCGAAGCCCAACAACGTCGCTTTTTCAGAACGCAGCTTTACAGTCTTCTCTATAACCTGCGCGTTGTCCCATTTTTTATCCCGAACGCTCGTCGCACGTGTGTTCCACGCTGAGTACATCTGTTTACGCAGATCGCGATCATTCGCAAATGTCATCACCGCATAATAGTTTGGAAAATCAAGCGACAAACTATATCCCTGCTCGCCTTCGCGTTCTGCATTTTGTCGCGCAAGATCCAGAGAGTTTTGCGGAAAGCCATCAAGCGGTTTTTCATCGCTAAAATTCAGACGGAAATCATTGCCTGAGTCGAGCACGTTTTCATCGAATTTGGTGCGCAGCTGACTCAGTTCTGCAGAGATCTCTTTGAAACGTTCACGATCAGTACCTTCAAGCGCAACACCGCCGAGCTTATAACCTAAAAGTGAATCTTCAATACTCTTGCGCAAACCCTGATCGTAAGACTTAAAAGCATCGCTTGCAGCAATGGTACGGGTATTTTCATACAGCGCTCGGTTCTGACCAAGCTCAGTGTACCAGGCAGTAAGTTTGGGCAGACATGCGTTGTAAACCTCACGAATCTCATCACTACTCACGACCGCATTCATGTGTCTGATAGGTGAATAGAAGCGCTGAATCTCATCGACTGTCTGATCAAGCTCAAACAGAAAGTTGTCCTGGTCCGGATTGGCTACTTTTTCAAGTGCTGCAATTTTTTTATCAGCACTGGCGAGCAGCTCATCGAGTTGCTGTTCCACTTTACCGAGATCAATTTTCGAAAACTCGGGAAGGTCCAGATATCCTTGCATAACACTATTTCGCTCTGTAACTGTGGATTACTAGTTTGATTGTTGGGACAACACGCACCACAACTATTTTAGTTCACCATGAGCACTAACAGTTCCCGTAACTGTCAGTGCCGGTCTTCGATGCCACTACGTTGAAAACCTCTGTTAAGCCCGGCCGCCCTAAGAATAATGCGGTCTAGACATCCAGGTTTGAAACAGACAGTGCATTGTGCTCAATGAAATCACGTCTGGGTTCTACCTGATCCCCCATCAAAGTGGTAAAGACTTCATCTGCCTGCATGGCGTCTTCAATGCGCACCTGCAGCATGCGGCGGGCATCTTTATCCATGGTTGTCTCCCACAGCTGCTCGGGATTCATTTCACCCAGACCCTTATAGCGCTGAATACTCTGACCGCGTCGAGCTTCTTTCATCAGCCA
>CAYPDN010000458.1:1298-3184 GCA_964409445.1 uncultured Granulosicoccaceae bacterium | reverse complement strand
AGCGACTATTACTAGGATTGGTGACTCTTTTTGTGGTGTCTGCGATCATTTTCAGCGCAATCTCGCTATTGCCGGGTGATTTCGGCGAGGCAGTGCTGGGACAGGCGGCCACCGAGGAGACGGTCGCAAATTTCAGAAAAGAGCTCGGACTGGACAAACCAGCACCGCTGAGATACCTGGACTGGGTGAAATCGGTCGCGAAAGGCGATTTGGGCACCTCGTTTTCGGGCCGTTCGGCATCGGGGCAGGACAGATCGCGATCCGTCGCGGAGATGATTACCCCGCGTCTAAAAAACACATTGTTTTTGGCTGGTGTGACGGCAGTTATTGCGGTCCCGCTGGCGTTGTTTCTCGGGCTTACCGCTGCTTTGTATCGAAACTCCTGGTATGACCGCAGCGTTAACGTCACCACAATTACGACAATATCAATGCCGGAGTTTTTTGTTGCCTATGTATTGATCCTGTTATTTGCATCCCTGTGGCAGGTGTTTCCGTCATTGGCCACAGTTGATGCCGATATGGCTTTAGGTGAACGAATGAAACGCATCGCATTACCCGCCATTACCTTAACTTTGGTGATCGTCGCGCACATGATGCGCATGACACGAGCCGCAATTATCAATCTGCTTGCAAGTCCTTACATTGAAATGGCACGGCTCAAGGGTGCATCCCGCTCCGAGATAATACTAAAACACGCTCTGCCAAACGCATGGGCACCGATCGCCACGGTTATAGCGTTTAATCTGGCATTTTTGGTAGTGGGTGTAGTGGTGGTAGAAGTGGTGTTTGTCTACCCGGGTATTGGTCAGTTAATGGTAGATTCGGTAACCTCGCGTGATATACCTGTAGTACAGGCTTGCGCACTTATCTTTGCCGCCACCTATATCATCTTGAACCTGATAGCCGATGTGATTGGTATTGTCACTAACCCAAGGCTTCTGCACCCCCGATGATTCAACCCTCCTGTACATGCAACTGTCAAAAATGTCGGCCCCAAAAAGGTGAAGCGAGAAAATTTCACCAGTGACAAATTTACAAAATAATAATCAAGCAAAAAAAGATTCTCTTAGTTATAGTGCCGCCGCTGAGGTTGGGTCTGTACGTAAAAGACGATCGCGTGCTGAGCGATGGTGGTTAACCCTTAAAGAAGCGCCGTTGTCAGCATGGTTCGGTATGCTAGTGGTGCTCGGATACATTATCGTTGCATTGTTTGCACCGTGGCTTGCTCCATACGGCGAGGCAGAGATATTTCCAGCGCCATTTGGCCCATGGGATGAAACCCATCGCTTTGGTACTGATCAAATAGGCCGCGATATACTGAGCAGGCTTATCTACGGCGCCCGCAATACTATGGGAATAGCGCTGGTTACTACGTTGCTTTCTTTTTTGATCGGAGGTGGGCTTGGGTTAGTTGCCGCGATCAATCGCAGCTGGCTTGATCAGTTGTTGAGTCGAACCGTCGATGTATTGATGGCTATTCCAAGTCTTATTTTTGCACTGGTATTGCTTTCAATATTTAAGCCGAGTGTGCTTAGTATTATTTTGATTATCGCACTACTTGATTCCACCCGTGTGTTCAGGTTAACCCGGTCAGTTGCAATTAACGTCGCAGTGATGGATTACGTAGAGGTTGCCCGCTTGCGCGGTGAAAAACTCGGCTGGGTGATGAGAAAAGAAATCCTGCCGAACATTATGCCGCCACTGGTGGCTGAATTTGGCCTGCGTTTCTCGTTTGTATTCCTGACCATCGCCGCACTTTCTTTTCTCGGTGTTGGCATACAACCACCTACTGCTGACTGGGGTTCAATGGTGCGGGACAATGCGTCTCTAATTCAGTTTGCGCAGTATGACATCAAAGCAGGTTTAACACCGTTGCTGCCGGCTGC
>CAYPDN010000458.1:0-1198 GCA_964409445.1 uncultured Granulosicoccaceae bacterium | reverse complement strand
TCTACATTGGGCCTCGCGGCGATGGGCTTTGCAAGATCGGGTTGCAGGTTCACTGCAGGCAGTGTTGAGTTTGATGGGACTGATTTGCTATCCCTTAAAGAATCAGACCGGCGCAAGCTTTGGGGTACAAAAATCGCGTATGTCGCACAGTCTGCGGCGGCTGCGTTTAATCCGGCTCATCGTTTGATCGATCAAACCATAGAGTCTGCATCGCGTGCCCAGCTGCGAACAGATGCAGAGTCTCGGGAAGATGCAGTTGAATTGTATGGCTCATTGCAACTGCCTGACGCTGCAAGCATTGGTGAGCGCTATCCGCATCAGGTTTCCGGCGGGCAACTACAGCGCGTGATGACCGCGATGGCTATGTCATCAAGACCTGATCTGATTATATTTGACGAACCTACCACAGCACTTGATGTAACTACTCAGGTTGAAGTGTTATCTGCAATGCGGGAAATCGTAGATAAGTACAACACCGCAGCTATCTACATTACACATGATCTTGCTGTTGTTGCTCAAATGGCAGATGTGATCAAAGTGCTGCGCTTTGGTGAAGAAGTAGAGCAAGCGCCGACACGCACTATGCTTGAATCACCGCAAGAGGAATACACCCGATCTCTCTGGTCAGTCAGGTCACTGGAGAAACCCGAGCAGCGCAGTGACGATATTGTTCTTGCCTTGAAGGATATTGATGCTGCCTACGGTAAAACGCCAGTTCTCCATGGCATCAATATCGAATTGCCGCGCGGTAAAACAGTGGCTGTGGTCGGTGAGTCCGGTTCAGGCAAGTCAACTGCCGCCAGGGTTATTACAGGTTTGTTGCCGCAAACAGCGGGTAGTGTTTCATTCAACGGTGAGCTGTTGCCGGAAAAACTTGCAGACCGTACTCCTGATCAGTTACGACGGATTCAGATGATTTATCAGATGGCGGATACCGCCATGAACCCCCGTCAGACCGTTGAAGATATAATCGCCAGGCCTCTGGAGTTTTTCCATAATTTGCAGGGACAGGAAAAAGATCAACGCTTGATGGAACTGCTTACAATGATCGAGCTTGATGAGACTTTTCTTGATCGTCTTCCTGCGGAGTTGTCCGGTGGCCAAAAACAACGCATATGTATTGCAAGAGCACTTGCAGCACAACCGGATATTATTATTTGTGATGAAGTAACTTCAGCACTTGATCAGATAGTACAGG
>CAYPDN010000457.1:0-3186 GCA_964409445.1 uncultured Granulosicoccaceae bacterium | reverse complement strand
TGTCGGTGAAAAAATACTGGAAGCTGTTGATGCTATCGCCGACTCATTGGAGCAACCCTCTGAAAATAAAGTATCATAAGAGGTTGGGTCAGATATTTAATGTACACAAGGCGGTTAGGATTGTAGTACTGCTATTATCAAAAATTTGAATCAGTGTGAGACAAAAATACATCCATCTTTATCCAATATAAGTATCACGCGATCAGATGTAGCTTAGGTTGCGATCCACGTTTTCCAAAGGGTCAGGTTGCTTGCTCGGCGATATGTTGGTTTCTTGTTATGATGTGTGCCGATGCAGAGTGATTTAAACTTCAGGAGATTTTCAGCATTACTCACTATAATCAATTCAATCTAATATATTCAATAAAGTAATAAAATGTTTATTTGGCGAAGCTTTTATAAAGCTAAACAGATCGCATAAATGTCTGAATATTTATTCAGCACGACCTGAATCTCTCCCCGATTTATTAAGTGATGATTGTAAAAACACAAAGTAAAGAAGCAAAATACAGTTCAATCAGCAGCAGCACTATGTACGAGCGCCTGGTTGAAGACGCAGTTGATGTTATCTGGTCCTCTGATATTGACGGTAGGTTCACTTATCTGTCTCGGCAATTTCACACCTTGTTTGGATTTGACCCGGTTGAATGTATCGGTGCCCGAAACCTTGATTTTGTGCATCCTGACGATCATGAGTATCTGGTTGAGGCAGTAAAAAACCTTCTAAAAGGGCGAGCTTCAAAGAACAAAGAATTTCGACACCGTTGTTTTGACGGTAGCTATATCTGGGTCATGGTCAAAGCATCACTTGTTCGAAGTAACGATTATCAGGTGATCGGCCTGCAGGGTATTATCCGTGATATCAGTGATCGAAAAGAGACAGAACTGGCTTTACGGGATTCGCAGGAACAATTTCGAAAAATCACGGAAAATGTACCCGGCATTATCTACCGCTTTGTGCAACGTGTTGACGGGAGCGCGGCCCTGTTATTTATTGGTCCGCAGTGCCGGGAATATTATGAAGTCGGCCCGCAGGAAGCACTTGAGGACGTTGAAACGTTTTACCAGTTCTACCATCCTGAGGATCTTGAACGGTTAAAAAAAGCGCGCGATAGATCTGCCCGTGAGCTCTCTGAATTTCAAGTTGAATATCGTGTGTTGCTACCCCGGAAAGGCTTGCGCTGGTATCGGTCAATCGGTCAGCCTTCATTAGTGGAAAACGGCGATATTGTATGGGATGGCATCGTCACTGATATCACAGATAGCAAGCAGTTTGAATTTGCATTGCAGAATGCCAACAAGCAACTCGCCGAGGCCACGCGCATGAAGGATCAGTTTTTTGCCAATATGAGTCATGAACTACGCACTCCATTGACAACTATACTCGGATTGAGTGAGGGCTTGCAGCAGGGTGTCTTTGGACAGATGACTGACGATCAGGCAGAGAGCTTAGTGGCTATTCAAGAAAGCGGTGAACATCTGCTTGCGTTGATCAGCGATGTACTTGATCTTGCGAAAATCGAATCAGGTTCACTTGATTTGGAAATATCGAGTGTTGATATCGGCCGCCTCTGTGAATCAAGCCTGCAGATAATCTCCCAGCAAGCCCAAAGTAAAAATATCGAGTTACATTTAAAATTGCCTTCCAACCTGTCGCAACTGAAAACAGATGAGAAACTAATGCGGCAGGTGTTAGTAAATCTGTTGAGTAATGCCGTAAAGTTTACGGGCAACGGTGGTGCCGTAAGTTTAATGGTCGAAATTGTCAACTCAAACGCCGGGGCAGAGGAGCTTTTGCGGTTCTCGGTCAGAGACAACGGTATCGGCATTGATAATTCTTTAATCCCCACTTTGTTCGATCCGTTTGTACAAGCCCAAACATCACTAAACAGTGACCATGGGGGCACCGGGCTGGGACTAGCTCTTGTCAAGCAGTGTGCGGAGCTTTGCTCAGGCAGCGTTAGTGTAGACAGCGAGCCTGGAGTGGGTAGTAGCTTTCACGTAGACTTGCCGTATCGACAATACACATCCGATAAGTTCATGCAGGTAGCGAAGTATCAGCACGGCTCAACAAATCCCATCAAAACCCGTGTCCGGATACAGAATAAAAACAACGCTACCACTTCGATTCTTTTAGCTGAAGACAATGACGCTGTAGCTAAAACAATGAAACGGTTTCTGGAATTTTCGGGCTATCCTGTGCATCGTGTTTCCGATGGACAGGCGGCTATAAAGGCGGCAGAAGAACAGCTACCGACCGTGATACTCATGGATGTTCAAATGCCGGGCGTTGATGGTTTAAGTGCTATGAAGCAAATTAGAAAAAATAAAAAATTAAAAAACACTCAAATAATAGCGCTTACTGGTCTGGCGATGGAGGGTGATAGAAAACGTTGCCTTGAGGCTGGAGCCGATCACTATCTCAGTAAGCCATTTCGCATGCAGAGCATCATTGAGACAATTGAGCAATCAATAACTCGGGCGTGATTCTCGTTTCAATATCGCGAGGCAGTTGAATAGCGTCTCCCTAAATCTGCTACTGATAATTCCCATCTGCTTGTCCAGTATACTTACGCTTTCTAGTCCAACTATTTATCGGAACATTGAAGCGCCTAAAGGGACTTTCACTATAGAAAGTTTTGATCCAAAATACCAAAAATAAAAAGAAGAGGGATATGCCGCCCCCTCCATGATTAATGTCTTCTATAACACTACCTGTATCAGAGTCGCCAATCGTATTGTCAGATTCCTTTGTATTGGTATTATCAATCCCATCGGAAACACCAATCACTTCGTCGCCAGTGTTGTCGGATTCCGTCGTATCGGAAACACCAATCACATCGTCACCGGTGTTGTTAGAATCTATTGTGTCGGTATTATCAATCACATTGTCATCAGTGTTGTCAGATTCCGTTGTATCGGAATCGCTAATCACATCGTCACCAGTGTTGTCAGGTTTCGTTGTACCAGGATCTCCAGTCACGTCGTCGCCAGTTGTGTCAGGGTTTGCCAAGTCGTTCGCTTTGCCACCGAAGATAACCCCTTGACCACTGGCAGCTGCATAAAGCCTACCCGGTATATTTCTGTCACCAGCAATAGTTCTGATGCTGCTCCAGAGTTCTTTTTCACTATGCTCGTTGATACGAATCCAGCTTTGTCCCGCATCGTCTGAACGATAAAAATAAT
>CAYPDN010000456.1:0-3189 GCA_964409445.1 uncultured Granulosicoccaceae bacterium | reverse complement strand
AAGTCGATATCGAAATCCGGCATCGATACACGCTCCGGATTGAGAAATCTTTCAAACAGCAAGTCATAGGCAAGCGGGTCGAGATCGGTAATACCGAGCGCATAGGCCACCAGTGAGCCGGCACCGGACCCGCGCCCGGGCCCAACCGGCACATCGTTCTTACGGCTCCAGTCGATGAAGTCGGCAACAATCAGGAAATAGCCGGGAAACCCCATCTGAACGATAACGTCGAGTTCCCGGTTCAGACGCGCATCATAGGGCTTGCGGGTTTCTGCAAAATCATCGGCGCTTGTGTCGTACAGACGAGACAGTCGATCTTCCAGCCCCTGTTGCGAGAGTGATCTTAAATAGTCGTTTTCATCCATTCCCTCGGGAACCGGGAAGTCAGGTAGTCGGGGATCTCCAAGTGCAATATCAAGATTGCAGCTCATCGCTATCTGCACTGAGTTTTCGAGCGCCTGCGGGATGTCTGCAAACAGTACTTCCATTTCACTTTCAGAACGCAGGTATTGTTGCTCGCTGTAATTGCGTGGGCGTTTGGCATTGGTGACTTCATAGCCCTGCTGAATACAAACTCGTATCTCGTGAGCTTCAAAATCAGCTGGCTTCACAAATCTCACATCATTGGTAGCGACCACCGGGCACGACATTCTCGCCGCCAGTGACAGCGCCGAGTGTATGTAGCGTTCTTCATCGGGTCGACCTGTGCGCTGTAACTCAATATAAAAACGTTCAGGGAATAGCTCCATAAAACGTTTCAATCGCTCGGTCGCAAGATCAGTATTCTCAGCCAGCAGCGCCTGACCAATTTCCCCAAACCTGCCCCCGGACAAAGCTATTAAGCCCGCAGTGTTATCCTGCAGCCAGTCGACATGCACAGTGGCACCATCAGTATCCTGACCTTCCTGATAGCTGCGAGACACCAACTTGGTGAGGTTGAGATAACCCTCTGCGTTTTGTGCCAACAGCACCATTGGAGTTGTTTGCTCTGCATCTGTAACAACGCGGGCGTCAACGCCAATAACCGGCTTGACACCGCTTGCCATCGCCGCACGGTAAAATTTGATCAGTGCAAACATATTGCTCTGATCAGTTAACGCAACCGATGGCATGCCCTGCGCTCTTACCGATTTCATCAATGGCTTGATGCGAACAACACTGTCAACCAGTGAAAACTCGGTGTGTACGCGCAGGTGAACGAAACGGGTCATAGTGGACAGTCAGTTCTGGTCAGCTAAATTTCGTTAGCTACACTGGGCTGCAAGTGTTGCCGCACAGGTGCAAAAGAACGGCGATGTACATCGAGCACACCGTGGTCGCGTATCGCTGCAATATGAGCTTTTGTCGGGTAGCCTTTGTTGCTGTTAAATCCATATACAGGGTGCTTTGCATGCAGCTTATGCATCGACAGATCACGGGCGACTTTTGCCAGAATAGAGGCAGCTGAGATTTCCTGCACCAGTGCATCACCTTTTACAATTGCCTGGCAATTGCACTGCGTCACCGGGCAGCGATTGCCGTCGATCATACAGTGATTCGGCGTGGTCGATAAACCCTCAATAGCACGCGACATCGCAAGCATGGATGCATGCAAAATATTAAGCTGATCTATTTCCTCAACACTCGCCTCAGCAATACAATAAGCAACAGCGCGCTCTTTAATTTGAGCGGCCAGCTCTTCACGTCGCTCTTCTGTCAATACCTTGGAGTCTGCCAGCCCCTCGATCCTGCGTTCGGGATCAAGAATAACAGCCGCCGCATAAACGCTGCCTGCCAGTGGCCCGCGGCCAGCTTCATCGACACCCGCCACCAGATACCGCTCGCTCGATCCCGAGCGGTTAAAAAAAAGTTGATCGAAAGACAGTTGGGGTGAGCGCATTAAACTTCACATGTTATTGAAACCAGCTGCACTTTCTAACAGATTGGCCTGCCAGAAATACCTGACAGCAGGAGCATCGCGCGCAGCGTGTGTTTTTGAGGGCAATTACATACCCGGCAAGACACAATGATATCTGTTCGGGCGCTCGGCGGAAACCGAAATCCGCGCTATGAAGATGACCATTTGCGGTATTCAATTTCAGGTATTCGATGTATTGTGTGGTTAACAACCTGATGAGAAAAAGCAATGACTCCCGATACACAAGACGCCCTGATTATCATTGATGTGCAAAATGACTTCTGTCCCGGTGGAGCACTCGAGGTACCACAAGGTGATCAGGTCGTATCAGTCATCAATGCCATAGCGCAACAATTCCAGACAATCGTACTGACTCAGGATTGGCACCCCCTTAAGCATGCATCTTTCGCTAGCTCCCACAATGCCGATCCGTTTTCCACAACTACCCTTAGCTATGGCGAGCAGACACTGTGGCCGGATCACTGCATTCAGGGCAGCGATGGTGCCGCGTTCCATCCGGACTTACAGACAAATGGTGCCGCATTGGTTATACGCAAAGGCATGCACCCGGGGATAGATTCCTACTCTGCGTTTTTTGAAAACGATAAAACAACCACAACCGGCCTGACCGGATACCTGCGTCAGCTTGGAATCAAACGGGTCTTCTGTGCCGGTCTGGCATTTGACTACTGTGTTCGTTTCACAGCGGAAGACGCGGTAAAAGAAAATTTCAAAACGGTGGTTATTGAAGACGCATGTCGTGCAATAGATATGGACAACAGCGCAGATGCAGCAAGAGCGTCTTTTAATCAAATGGGCATTACGATGCTACAAAGCAATACTTTGACAGCAATGTAAGCTCGCGGTTAAAACACCGCGGGAAGGTCTGCTTTAACACCGGTTGCACCAAAAAAAATGCGGGCAAAAAGAGAGCCCGCCTAAGCGGGCCCGATTGGGGGTGAGATCTTGCTGTGCGTTAACGGAATATTTGTAATTGCCCGCGCACCTTCAACTGCCTGGTAGTTTCGCAGATTAAAGATTCTGAACACACATTCATTTTTTGAACGCTGTTAAATATCCACGATATATGCCACGCCATGTATAGAGGCGGCTTAACAGCCCAATAGTGTGTCACTGATCACAGCAAAACTGAGAACAGGTCGGGACTTGAAACTCAATTGAAGCGTCCCTACATCTTTAACGTGCACGAGATGCTGCCTGGCAGGTCCGAGCACATCCTTTTAATTTTTCATATTGCTTCCCAGGAGAATATGCATGAACGCTATAGATTT
>CAYPDN010000455.1:0-3210 GCA_964409445.1 uncultured Granulosicoccaceae bacterium | reverse complement strand
CCAGCAGCAATCAAGCCTCCTGCTGTGATCAATGCACCGACCCAGGACAATGCGACACCCTGTGCGCCATCGTATACAGGGAATGCTCGCTCAGCGAAAAGCCATAAAAGGCCGCAGGTGATAAAGACCCAGACGAAAAACCAAAATAGCACGGCGTCTGAGGCAGGTTGTATGTCAGCGAGTTTTTGCAGACGTTTAATTTGTAGCCTGGTAAGCGGCATATATTTGCGCTCACTCGTAACACTTGTAATTTCAGTTAGATTGCTTGCTGCGAATTACATAACTCTATCGTCTGTCGGCGGGCCAAGCCTCATGCACTCGACGATAAGCTTCGAGACATATTCGGAGGTATCACGCGATTCAAGTTTGTCCCCCGCTTTTATGACAGCCTCGATTCTGGCTTTAAGGTTTGCCCGGTGCGAATCCACCGGATAAGTCTCCAGATTTGTAAGCTCACGAATATCCTGAGAGACACTGCCATCAGGGGTGAAATCCAGTTTGCTTTCATCCACCTGACTCAAGAGATCAGATGCTCTTTCCAGATCAACCAATAATGCACGTGCCATGCTGCGCTCCTTAATAGATGTTTCGTACTATCTGTCTTACTGAATATTAACTCGGGAATATCTGAATTCATTCACAACCACGTCGAAACTTATCAAAATTTCGCACAAATATCTGATTTTCCGGATTTAAATGATCTGTAGGAACGCACTGACCCTACCTTATCAAACCCTGACGGCAGAATCTTGTCTGCGACTATTCCCAACACAAAAATACTGCAAAGTATGAATTCTACGTGAACGGCTCATCGCCGACTTCAGCCTGCAACCGGGCCAGTTCGGCGCGCAGCGTAACGGTGATGTCGGAAGCCTCAGGCAGGCCGTAAATATTGTTAACCTCGAGCGGATCAACAATAAGATCAAACAGCTCCCATTCGATCGAGTTTGTGGGGCCCTGAGCTCCCGGTTGTTCGAGCGGATCATTGTAGTAACAGATCAATTTGTGGGTACGGGTGCGAACGCCGTAGTGCGCCGGGCAGGCGTGGCATTCGTCGTTATGCATCCAGTAGCGATAGTACATTGATGTTGGCCAGTCGCCGATGTTGCCGCCAGTAAGCAGCGGTGCAAAGGATCGTCCCTGCACATGATCATCAGCCACTACTCCACACAGATCGAGCAGCGTTGGTCCGAAGTCGACGTTAACGACGATGTCATCGCAGATTGAACCGGCAGCAATCTGATTCGGATAACGAATTAGCAGAGGCATTCGCAATGACTCTTCATACATTAAGCGCTTGTCGAACCAGCCGTGATCGCCGAGGAAAAAACCCTGATCAGAGGTGTAGACAACGATAGTATCGTCGGTAAGATCGTGTTCGTCGAGGTAGTCGAGCAAACGACCAACGTTGTCGTCAATCGATGCCACCACACGCAGGTAGTCTTTTATGTAGCGCTGGTAACGCCAGTCGATTTCTTCCTCAAGTGAAAGTCCGTCTGGTACAACAGCTTTTAAATCGCGAATCGGATCAAGGTCCATCATTCGCATCCTGACAGACTGTATCACTTCAGCCCGACCAGCCAGATCGTCGTGAAAGGTATCGGGAAACGGAATATCAACGTCGTCGTACATTGTGAAGTGCTTAGCGTCGGGCTCCCAATGTCGGTGCGGCGCTTTGTGCTGACAGAACAACGCGAACGGTTTATCCGGATTACGGTTCGAGAGCCAATCAATTGAGTCGTTCGTGATCAGATCGGTGACATAGCCTCCGACTTCATCGATGCCCTGCTCCGAGTCTATGAATACCGGGTTGTGATAATGCCCCTGCCCGGGAAGCACACGCCATCGGTCGAACATCGCAGGCTCCTCTCCTTTGCTATGTCCCAGATGCCACTTTCCAAAGAGTGCGGTTTGGTATCCGTTGTTGCCGAGTGCTTTTGGAAAAGTCCACTGTGTATTGTCGAGCGGTGTATCTAGAGTGGTCACACCATTGACGTGGTTGTATGTACCGGTGAGAATCGCGGCCCGGCTCGGTGCACAGATTGAGTTGGTACAAAACGCCGAGTCCATTCGAACTCCACCGTTGGCAATTCGATCAATATGCGGTGTGGCATTGATGCGACTCCCATAGGCAGAAATAGCATGCGCTGCATGGTCATCACTCATGATGAAGACGATGTTGGGGCGGTTCGGCATTGCTTATAGTTTTACCTTAATTTGGAGCTTCAGCACTACTACGCAAAGCAACAATACCATTGAACAAAACCGCCGCCACAATAATTGCACCGCCAGTTAAGGTATTAGCACCTGGTGTTTCGGTGAATACCAGCCAGACCCACAATGGTGCCAGAGCTGTTTCGGTCAGCGACAACAACGCCACCTGCGCTGCCGGAACTACCTGTGTCGCAAGAGTTATAAGAATAAAGCCGGCTCCTATCTGTACACTGCCGAAACACAGCGAGAGCAACAATTCACTTTGGCTAAAAGCAAAACTTTCAATCATCGGGATACAAAAAATCGCTGCCAGCAACCCAGCAAGAGCAGTGGCAGGTAAAAGCTCACGAGCCTTGTCCCTACCCTCTTTAGCACCTCGCAAAACCACCAGCATAGATGCGTAAGACAGCACTGCCATTACAGCGAGCATCATACCAACAGCATCGTCCGATGAAACACCACCAGACACCATGATCGCAACACCACACATTGCTGCAATCATCGCAATCCATGTCACACGTGAAACTGCTTCACCAAGTATGATGAGACCGAGAAGTGCTGCAAAGAAAGGTCCGGTACTTAACAGCAATACGGTATTAGCGACACTTGTATAGTAAAGACTCATTAAATAAAACACGAAGCCCGATGCCAGAAACAGGCTAACCAGTAAATCCCGCGGTTGTAGCTGTTGCAGCTTTGGTAAAAATTCACCGCGGTAGCGCCAGATCATAAAAACCAAAACGGTGGCAAAAAATGCCAGTGACCTGTAAAACAACACAGTCCAGGGATTTGCTCCATCGAGAAAGCGGACCATTAATCCGCCACTACTAAGAAAGACCCCCGACAGCAGTGCATAAACAAGCCCGCGAGAATAACTCACGCGTTGTGTAACTCGAGACTAAACACCGATGCTCTCAACTGTAGTGGCTAAGGATCGTGGTCGAAAAGATCGCCCCCGATAGTTCGCTCTATGATTTATATCCGACGCGAAAAGGC
>CAYPDN010000454.1:0-3214 GCA_964409445.1 uncultured Granulosicoccaceae bacterium | reverse complement strand
ATCTGACCGTCGACGCGACGAGATTCTGTCACATATTTGCCGTAAGTCGGAACCACGACTGCGGCCAGAATACCGATGATCGCAATCACGATCAGTAGCTCAATAAGTGTGAAGCCGTTTTGTCGATTCTGCACTACTGCTCTCCATTAACGAGTTGTTTACCTAACTACAGAATGATCGGCCGAATTGACCATTTGTTTAGGTTTTCATGGTGGTGAATCTCTGCGCAGTACGCCAATCACTTCACAATTCTTTGGCGTGACAATTGCGGAATACTGCCTTTGCACCTACGTGAGAAGCGCTCTCGCTGACCATGAATTTTTCTGCACGCAACAAATACTCTGGCGTCACCATTGTAGAGCTGCTTATCGTGATTGTGATCATCGGTATTCTGGCGGGTTTTGCCGTGCCTCAATTCGGAGGCCTGATTCAGAAGCAATCGCTGCTGTCAGAATCTCGTCGGATTACATCGCTGCTCAAGCTGGCGCGCAGTGAAGCTCGCGCTCGTGCGAGCTATGTGACGATAAGCCGTGATGATCCCGGTGACTGGAGTGACAAGATCTCGGTCTATGAAAATGCCAGTTTTTTGGATGGCGAGGCCTTTGATGTCGATGATGACGAGACAATAAAAATTTCGGAAAGCGGTCGTAACCTGGTGGTCGATGCGAGCTTTGACACCGAGTACATTACTTTTAACCCGCGTGGCTGGGTAGTGGTAGACGCATTCACAGTTGCTTTGTGTTCAAGTGCCACTGACAAGAAATCCGGTCGACTGATTACCGTTAACCGGGTTGGGAAAATCACGGAGGGTCCTATCGATGCTGCTGACAGCTGCACACAATAAACGCCTTTCAATGTTTGCAGTTCGAAATAGCGTTGTAGCTCAACGTGGCGTCGGGCTTATTGAAGTTCTGATTGCACTGGTTATTTTTGCGATTGGTGTTGTTGGCATGGCCGGTCTGCAGCTGGGTACCATTAGTGTGACAATGGATTCAACACAACGCAGTCATGTGGTTGCCAAGTCACAGGATATTGCTGACCGAATTAGAAGCAACGGCATTCCACCGTCGATGTATCTGGATACCTACAACGCTCCCGGTACAAATTTTTGTGAAACCGCGGCCGCTGTAACTTCCTGTGCAGATGACGCAGCCAACGATGCAGCTACATGTACACCTGATCAATTGCGTGCCTTTGATCTTTTTGACGTCTTTTGTGTTGGTGACGGTGGTTTTGAAAATCATGCTGAACAGACAGAGCAGGTATTAGAGTGGCAGACGGTTATCAGTTGCCAGTATCCGGTTGCCGGCGTGATGACAGATACCACTGCATGTAATGAACTGGGTGCTACCGTCATCATTGAAACCAGCTGGTTTGGGCGCTCATTGTCTAATGATGTTGATGCAGCGGATCAGCAGCGGGAATCAATGACGCTGAGGTTTGTGCCATGAAGCAAAACCTGTTATCACGGCAAAGCGGTCTTAGCTTAATTGAATTAATGATAGCCGTTGTTATCGGGATATTTATAAGCTTGATGGTTGTGACATACCTGTCAACTTCCTCCAGATTGTTTAAGCAACAGGGTGCTGATACCAATCTTGAAGCGAATGGTACGTTTGCGATCTCCTACATGACACAGTTTATCCGACAGGCTGGCAGTAATGATCCGATGGGCACGGATGTGCCGTTTTACACTGGAGATTGCATTAGTGCGAATCCCTGTACCTTTAACGAAGACAATCCGGGTGAGTCAGATCAAATTGCAATTCAAATGGTACCTCAGAACGATAAGGATTGTGTTGGCAACGATGTTACTCCGGGGGATCGAATTGCAAATGTCTTTAGTATTAGAAATTCCTCGCTTGTTTGTCAGGGATTCAACATTGATACGCAGTCGTGGCTTGGCGGCGCGGAAGATCCGGTATCACTCATCGATGGCGTTGAACAGCTGCAGGTGCTTTATGGAGTTAGCAATGCAGATGGCGTGGTTGAGAGATACGTAGACGCATCACGAGTTGCAACTGGCGCGCTTAATGATTTTGAGCGCAATGCTGCGTGGGACAGTATTCGTTCGACCAAGATCGCGGTACTGGTGTCAGATGTGACTACCGATGGTACTGAACCAAAAGAAGCTCGTGAGTATCAGTTACTCGATTCACCTAAAATTACCAGGGACGACAGGATATCACGCAAAGTTTACTCAACCACGGTCAACATAAACAACAAGATACCCTGAGTATGAAACACAGGCATGCGAATCAACAAGGTGCTGCACTTATTGTAGCGTTAGTAGCTCTCTTAATATTGACGATATTGGGAGTGACGACCATGACTGACGTGCTAAACCAATCGTCTGTGGTTAGAAACGAACAGTTCAGGCAGCAGGTGTTCTACGCCGCATCCAGTGAGTTGAATGTACAGATCGAGTCTGTAAATGACAATGCGCAAAACGATGATGATCAGATTATATTGGACTTGATGGATGAGGGCACTTTCGGCGGTGTTATGGAGTTGGAAATTAACGACGATGATACTGATGACAAGCCGAATTTTTTTACCGACCCTGTTGGCGTTATTCTGAGCGATGCTGACATTAATGGAGTCCGCGCTGACCTGCGTGGTTGCCCTGGTGAAAGTATTGGAAAAATCAATGTTATTGCCGGCAACATAAACACTACTGCAAGACTGGACGATGGTCGTGGAAGTATCAAATCAGCTCAAACTCAACGATACGTGTATTGCTGGCCATAGGGGAACAGGTGAATAAAATTTTGACAAATATATTTGGCCATCGCAGTCGGCACAACGTCATAACGTCACGCCTGTCGAATTTTTGCCTGGCGCTTTTTCTGACCTATGCATCCGCTGCCAGTGCCGACGACACTGAGATTTATTTCACCGGTCTTGTCGAGGAAAACCCGAACGTATTGTTTGTTCTGGATAGGTCCGGTTCGATGGATAATATGGGAAATTCTGGAGGTACCAGGCTGGAAGAACTGCAGGCTGCCCTGACAGGTTTTATAGCGGAAGCGGCCGAACTTGCAAATTTGAACATTGGAATAATGACTTATTCGTTGGACGTGGCTCTTGAACAACCGTTGGTGGCGATTGACGAAAACAATGCTGGTGACATCGAGGGTGTAGTGAATGGCATTACTGCTGGTGGCAGAACATCAACGCTTCTGGCACTTGAGGCTGCACGTAAATATTTTAG
>CAYPDN010000453.1:0-3218 GCA_964409445.1 uncultured Granulosicoccaceae bacterium | reverse complement strand
CGTGTTCTGGACCTGACTCGCGTTCGTTCAGGCCCAACCGCGGTGCGACAACTTGCGGACTGGGGTGCTGATGTTATCCGCATAGAACAACCTGAAGTGCTGGAACCCGACGGCGCTCTCGGAGCTGCCAGGCACACGGCAGACTTTCAGAATCTGCAGCGCAATAAACGAAGTATTACGTTGAACCTTAAAACCGATGAAGGTATGGCTTTATTTCGCAAGCTGGCTGATACCGCGGATGTGATCGTGGAGAATTTCAGACCAGATGTGAAACAGCGGCTGGGTATCGATTACGCCACCTTGTCTAAAACCAATGACCGCCTGATCTATGCCAGCATCTCCGGTTTTGGCCAAACCGGCCCCTACGCAAAGCGCCCTGGTTTCGATCAGGTGGCACAGGGTATGGGTGGGCTCATGTCTATAACAGGGGTGCCAGGCGAGGGGCCGATGCGTGTGGGTATCCCGATAGCGGATCTTTGTGCGGGACATTTCTGTGCCCAGGGAATCCTGCTTGCTTTGTACGAGCGCGAACGTTCAGGCAAAGGGCAGTGGCTGCACACATCTCTGTTACAGGCAATGATTGCGATGCTTGATTTTCAGGCGGCACGTTACACGGTTAGCGAGCAGGTCGCAGGGCAGGCTGGCAACAATCACCCGACGAGTATTCCGACCGGGGTGTTCCAAACAAAGGATGGCTATATCAACATCGCAGTCGCCGGTGAAGCGACGTGGGCTCGATTCTGCAAGTCTCTCAACAAAGACGAATGGCAGGATCATCCGGACTATAACAGCGCAGAATCTCGCTCTGAAAATCGCGATCAGTTAAACGAGCTCATCAATGAAGTCACGATATCTAAAAACAGTGAAGACTGGATTGAAGCATTTGGTGAGGCGGGGGTTCCGAGTGGTCCGATTTACACCATCGATAAAACCTTCAGTGATCCGCAGGTTAAACATTTGAAGATGAGCAGCACTGTGGATTCGGAGGTTATGGGTGAAATAGATTTAATCGCGCAACCGGTAGTTCTTGACAGAACCCCCAGCAGCATCAGGGTAGCGCCACCTGAACGCGGTAATGCAACTGAAGAAGTTTTACTTGAGCTTGGTATCAAAAAAGAAGAGCTTAATAAAATGCGTGATGCGCAAATAATCTAATGTTAAAGCCCTGAAATCATTGAACACTCAAACACATCGATGTACCGCGCTAATCACTGGTTCCGGTCGGAATATTGGTCGTGCCATTGCTATCGAACTTGCCGCCGATGGCTTCAATATCATACTGAACGGTTCATCAGACCGTGCTGCCTGTGAATCAGTTGCTGGAGAAGTCGAATCCACAGGCGCAGGTGTTCTTATAGCAATGGGTGATGTCGGAGTTCGTGAAGAGGCTCTGTCTATAGCTGAAAGTGGCATTCGACAGTTCGGCTGTATTGACGTATTGGTAAACAATGCTGCAATACGCCCGTCGTTTGACCTGGTCAATGATGATGAAGCTGATTTCCAGCGGATTATGAATATCAACTTCCACGCTGCATGGTGGCTAACGCGTGCCTGCCTGCCGGGTATGATCGACAATGGATGGGGCAGGGTAATTAACTTTACCGGGATGAATGCACAACAGGGCTACAGCGGAAAATCCGCCGTCAGTATTTCCAAGCATGCAGCCTGGGGACTGACCAAATCCATTGCAAAGGAATACGGAAGCAATGGTGTTACTGCAAATATCATCTCCCCCGGAACCATTGTAGGTGATGGTGAGGAGTCTGAATCTGGCAAGTACAAAAGCCTGAAACAGCAGAATCCTGCAGGTCGGCTTGGTGAACCGACAGATATTGCGAGAATGGTCAGTTACCTGGCCAGTGACAAAGCTGGTTTTATTAATGGTCAGCTGATGCAGGTGAATGGAGGTGTGGTTGTGTAGATTATTTTGAAGGTCTTTAAATGCTCAGCGAAATTCAAATACAACGCGTCATCAGTATTTTATGTTAAATGAATATGAAGAAGTATTCGGGAGTTGACCACTGCCAGTTAATCGCGTAGCTGCATCATGTCCGTAGTTATCGCTGCACTCATGCCGCCGTCGATTATTATATCCTGACCTTTGATCCATCTACTGTCGTCGGATGCCAGAAATACAATAACTTTAGCAATTTCTTCCGGTAAGCCGGGGCGACCAACTCGTGCGACGTTGCTGGTCATTTTATCGCCGAACGCTTTTGCAAAATCGGGGAGAATGCCGGTGCTCACTGCGGCCGGGCTTACGCTGTTCATGCGCAAGTTGCGACTAATCATGTTTTCTGTCTCTGCCATTGTCATTACAATGATCGCTTCTTTGGAGAGATTGTAGGCACGGGTTGGATCAATATTTTGATCTTTGATAAAACCTGGCAGCTCGTTTTCATTGAGCGCCATCAGCGCTTTAACTTGTGGCAGGTTATCGCGCCACAGTGCACCTGCTCGTGATGCGGTATTGACAATCGATGCCTCAGGTTGAAGTTGTTCCAACATTCCGTTGAGAAACGTTCTCAGACCAAAAAAGTTAACTCTTAAAATCTTTTCTGTCAGGCCATCGCGTGGAGGCAAGCCTGCATTGTTGATCAGTGCATCGAAAGATCCTGTGGCTTGTTTAATTGCATCGCTGACGGATGCGGCATCGCTCAGGTCAGTTTTAATCCACTCGTCAATGTTTGCCTGGGGCTCGGCGATATCAAATGCAGTGACCTCGTCACCGTTAGCCTTGAGCAGTGCTGTGACCTCTGCTCCTATTCCGGTGGCGACACCGGTGATTGCTATGCGCATGCTGGATTCTGGTGTTTTAAAGATGGCACAGAGACTATCAGATGGTACTAATGTCAGCAGAAACAGTTGATAGCCGGTCAGGTGAGGCCAGTCTCGGTCTGTTGATTTCTCAAAGTGCGCATTCCGGCATGAACACTATTAGTCAACTACAGAATTCTAGGATATAGTCGGAGGCGGATACATTCGATTTTGTGACCAGAATTTTGCCGGAAATGGCTGTCTGCCACTATAAAGTCCACAACGAGAGGAAACGAGTATGGGATTCAGACGAATTGCCAGTAAAGGGCTCAGAGCTGCATTGCTTGCCGGTTTTTTTGCAGGTAGCAGTCTTTTAACAGTTGGAACAGCTGGCGCACAAGACAAAGTGCTGCGCGTCAACATGCATTCGGATTTAAAGATTGTAGATCCAATCTGGACCA
>CAYPDN010000452.1:0-3227 GCA_964409445.1 uncultured Granulosicoccaceae bacterium | reverse complement strand
ATACAGTGCATTAGCGTCGTGAATGGTGGCTTTGCCGTGGACGTAGAGTTCGGGCAGATCAGATTAGAGTAGTTGACTGATATAATCAGCCACTAACCCCCGTGAACAAATTCGGTATCTTCTTAATTTACAGGCTCTCATATGCAGCCTTTTTTCACACAACATACTAGAGAATCGCTTTGGAACTCACACTTGAGCAAGCAAAAGAAATTATCAGAGTCGCCCTTGATACACAGAAAGTAAAAGGCTTCAAACCTCTCGCCGTTGTTGTACTCGGTACGAGCGGAACTATAAAAGCCAGTGAAAGTCAGGATGGCACGAGCGCACTGCGTCCAAAAATAGCGCATGGCAAAGCGTTCGGTGCTTACTCAATGGGGCTTGGTTCACGAAGCCTTTACGAACGCGCCAAAGTAGATCCGTACTTTATACAAGCCATGAATAGTCTGTGTGATGGAGCACTGGTACCTGTACCCGGTGGCGTATTGATTCGTTCCAGTGAAGGCGAGCTGCTTGGCGCCGTTGGCATAACCGGAGATATATCAGACAACGATGAAATTTGCTGTGTGGCTGGTATTGAATCGGTAGGGCTGGTAGCAGATACTGGTGGCTAGTGGGTCGTCCCAAAAGTTCGCAAACACTTTTCTTCGCAGCTGCCGCCATGGCTGCGTTAAAAAAACTCGACGTAGGCCCACTATGCCTGCGTTTTTCTGCCTTGCCCTGACGACAGCTGCTGTGAAAAGTCTGTTCACGAACTTTCGGGACGACCCACTAGATATTCACGAAGAGAACTTTTTGCGGATGCGCCGGAGGCGCAAACAAAAAAACCTAATTCGGCAAATGTATTTTTTCACAAGACCCGAAAACTACTCCAGTGCTTCGTCTAAAGATCGTGCTAAGAATTAAAATAGAAATCCACAAACAAAAAGGAATACCAACTGAACCACCACCCGAACCCCCACCTAGGCCTTGGGGTTCATTGTTAACCGGGTTAACAGATTCTGTAACGTTGCCTGATGCATCTGCTTCGTCAGCATCGGTGGCATCAATCTGATCTGTGGCATCAGTGGAGTTGTTCATGGTGTCAGCGGAACCATTAGTCCCATCCGCGGAGCTATTCGTATCATCACCAGAACTCTCGGTAACATTAGAGTCTTCTGGATTGTTGTCAATATTGTCTTCAGCTTCCTCCTCCGTTTCATTACCTGCATCTGTACTTTCCGCTACAAGTTCGTATGCTCCGATGTCACAGTCATTACCCTGAGGGCGCGAGATGCCTCGTTGATCTTTTGTCAGAGCGCCGTCTCCACAATTACCTGCATCAATCGCATCGCTGCCAGTTTGCAGAGCGTGCGTCTTTCCAGGGCCACCGTTGTCGGCAAGCGCAAGTAACCCCGGATTGCCAAAAGGTATGTCTGTCTGTAGCGGATCACCGCAAGTACCATCTGTGTGCAGGTTATGACCGGCCGACTGCACAGGTGATACTCCGTTACATTCCCTGCCACCATCTACACCACTGACAATGGAGTTGGAAAGCGTAAGCTCTCCTGAGTTGCCGATCTGAAAATCACCTGCCCCCGGATGGGTGTTGTTTGCAATTGTGCTTGTAGTCACCATCATCAACCCGATGTTGCTGATCACTCCGGCAAAGTCCGGATTGTTCAAACCGAAGCCTGCTTCGTTACCACTGACCGTACTGTTGATAAGTTCCGCCTGACCTGTGTTTTCTATGATCGCACCATCAACATCATTGTTAGTAATACTGGTGCCACCGACTCTGAGTACACCGGTGCTGTCAATAAGGCTCTGATCACCAAAATTGTTGTCTAAGTTCGAATCGAAGATCTCCAGCGTTCCGTCATTTAAAAAGAGGCTGCCACTGTCAGAAACGGTACAGTTGAATAGTTTAATAGTGCCTCCTGCAGCATTATTACCCGACCAGACATTATTGGTACCCAGACCGTTAATACTGCATTGCGTCAGTTCTATCTGACCTTCATTTGCGATCACCGGGCCGCCAGTTGCAATATGATCTTCAATCACTACTTCGTTGCCATTTACCACACCGGTGTTGGTTAATACCGAATCAAAATTAACTCTATTTCGGAATTGACGAACGTTGCGAAGATTAAGAGCCCCGTGATTAAGGATTGTACTGCTGCTGCCCTGGTTGCCAGTAATTTCTGCATTTTCGATATTGATGGCACCCAGGTTAAAAATCGCGATGCCATTACTGAAGTTGCCGTTAGTTAAATCGACTCCATTTATCTCCAGATCAACACCGGGAAGCACACGAAGCAATCGGTTAAAGCCTGCAGCTTCCAGGATCAAACCGGCTGGGGCACTGAGCTTCAGGTCTTTAGTTATGGTTAGCTCTGGTACAACCAATGTGCCGGTGCATTCAACAGTAATTTCTTTGGCGTTTAGTAACGCGTGAGATAGCGTTTGCGGGCTTTGACCATCTCCAAAATTTGCGCAGTCTGTAACTGTTGTGTTGTTTTGTCGGTTATCGCTGTCATCCACTCTGGACAATACAAAATTGCCAAGATCGACGTCCTGATCTTCCTGCACAACAATTGACTGTGGAAACTCGGCACCTGAATAGATAGTGCCTTCATCCGGAAACGGGTCTTCATCAATAAAGTTAATGAAATTCTCGTCGGAAAAAACCAGCTGAAACGTGCCACCCGCATCTAACTCGAACTGGTATCTGCCAAAAGCATCTGTCAACTGAGTTAAAGACTCACCACCCCCTGTTAGAGTGACACTGATTTGTGCAAGCGTTCTGCCAGAATTGTTACTGATACTCCCGGAAACCAGCGAACCCGCATTCGCACTAACAGATAAAATAGCAAGTAAAAATAGCGCTGCGTTACGACAAAAGAGCATATGACTGATCCGTTGATAAGACACATAATTTACATTATGTCCTGACATTTAAAATGTCAATGATCATGCTGGATTTAACCGGATCTGATTACAGAGAGTAAAGCCAGTTCACCGTTGAATGGTCGTTGATCTTAAGCTGGCGAGCTGGATTGGTGCCTTAGCAGCTCGCTATCGCTTTACATGCGCAGGCAGTGAGCGGCCATCTTTCTCAACTTCTTCTTTGGTCGCATAGCCTATCAGTATGCCAGGCGGCTCTTTGCCGTCAGTCATTTTTTCAACAACAGCAGGGCTTCGCGTTATTCGATTATGATGCTTGCGGCTCCATTCAAAATGCAGAGAAC
>CAYPDN010000451.1:0-3237 GCA_964409445.1 uncultured Granulosicoccaceae bacterium | reverse complement strand
GGTATACAAGTCAATTGATGGACAGATCTTTATCGATCTTGCGAACATTGATTTCACTGCTCGCATCAATCCACTGTCTTTGCCCTCGAATACCGCACAGCAACTCATACGGGATTGTTCGGGACTGACCGGCGATCTCGTCTACCGGCAACCTGCCGTGACCCCACAGGGTAACCGGGTAGTCAATCGGTGGCGGAACCGCGAGCTCAGAAATATCTACAACCATTGAATCCATCGAGATTTTCCCGACAATAGGACAACGCTGATTTCCAAGCATCACCGAGGTGCCGTCCGGTACCGAACGTGGATAGCCGTCGCCATATCCGGCGCCAATCACAGCAACCTTCATATTTGTAGCACATTGATATCGACCGCCGTATCCGATGCGCTGACCACGCTTAACATCACGAATTGAAATAACGGGTGCAGTAACGCGCATAGCCGGCTGCAGGCCTAATGCCTGCGCTGAAATATGTTCAAACGGGCTTGCACCGTACAACAAAATGCCAGGGCGCACCCAGTCAAACTGCAGATCATTACGGCTAGCTGTTGCCGCCGAGTTCGCAAGAGATTTATAAACTTCGTCCGGCCATTTAATAGCGTTAAACTGACGCAACTGCCGATCATTGCCAATGTCTTTGACGTTATCGGCGTTAGCAAGATGCGACATTATCCCAACCACATCAATAGACGCTGCAGATATTCGCCGATGCACCGATGCTGCATTTTCAACACGCATACCGGCGCGGCTCATGCCTGTATCAAATTTAATCCAGCATGAAAGATTTTTAAGCGTCTTGTTGGTAAATAACTCCAATTGATACCGATCATGAATAACCGGCCACAGATTCATAGCGATGCAATCATATATTTGGCTGGACGTGCGAAAGCCCTGCAACACCATAATAGGCTTAGACTCCCCGCTGCGGCGCAACGCAATACTCTCTTCCATCGTTGCAACCGCAAAGGCGTCTGCGTCCTGCAGTGCTGGTAACACTTTAAACATTCCGTGACCGTAGGCATCGGCTTTTACCACCGCTATGACTTTGCTCGATGGGGCCAGCGCTTTTACACGCTTCAGGTTGTGCCGGATCGATGCGAGATCGATCCTGATACTGATATTGCGATAAGAGCGGTCGCTATTCGTCAAGATCTGCGATGCCGTAGTGGTCTTCAGAAATGTAGTTGTCGAACCGGGTCCACTGACCGTTGAAGGTCAGACGCACCTTGCCAGTTGGTCCGTTGCGCTGCTTGCGAATCAAAATTTCAGCCATTCCTTTATCCGGTGTGTCTTCATTATAAACTTCATCCCGATAGACAAACGCTATCACATCTGCATCCTGCTCGATCGCACCTGATTCACGCAAATCAGACATAATTGGCCGCCTGTCAGGTCTGGACTCCAAGCTGCGATTCAGCTGCGACAGCGCTATCACAGGCACCGAGAGCTCTTTCGCGAGTGCCTTGAGTGAGCGAGATATCTCAGATATTTCCGTCGCTCGGTTTTCCGACCTGTCCCCAGTCTGCATCAACTGCAGATAGTCAATCACTACGAGACCTAAACCTTTTTGCTCACGATGAAGCCTGCGACACCGTGCCCGCACTTCGGTTGGTGACATCGCAGGGGTTTCATCGATATAAATACGACTGTGCTGATGCAACAGGTTTGTTGCAGAAGTAATCCGCGCCCAGTCGGCGTCATTCAGATTGCCATTGCGAACTTTGTTGAGTTCAATCTTGCTTAGCGAGGCGATCATTCTCATGCACAGTTGTTCACCAGGCATTTCCATACTGAACATCGCGACCGGCAGGTTCTGAGACAGTGCAACGTTTTCAACGATATTCATCGCGAATGAAGTTTTACCCATCGACGGGCGACCAGCAATAATGATGAGATCAGATTTTTGAAAACCGGAAGTTAGCGTATCGAGATCTTTATAACCGGTAGACACACCAGTCAGTGATGACGAACTCTGACCAAGCAACTCAATCTTTTCTTTGGTCTCAAGCATGATGTCGCCAACTGCAGTCAAGCCGGTAACAGAGCGGCTGGTCTGATCAGCGATCGCAAACATTCTGGATTCAGCGGTATCAAGGATTTCTGCAACACCGCGCCCTTCCGGCCGATAGGCAAGATCCGCAACACCGTTACAGGTAGAGATAAGTTGTCGCAGCACCGAACGCTGACGAACAATTTCTGCATAGGCCACAACATTTGAGGCACTCGGTGTCTGTTCAACCAGTTCAATTAAATAAGGCAGACCGTTGGTGTCTGCAAGGTCACCAACATTTTCCAGATGCTCAGATACAGTGACCGCATCGCGCGGAGAATTTTGCTCGACCAGTTGCTTGATAGAGCGAAAGATCAAACTGTGGTCGTTGCGGTAGAAGTCCTGCTCTACAACGATATCGGCGATTTTATCCCACGCGTCCTGGCTAAGCATGAGAGCGCCAAGCACAGAGCGCTCAGCCTCAAGAGCATGCGGAGGGAGTCGTATTGCGGTAGAACCAAGGTCGACAGGCTGTGGAGATTCCAATGCATTACCGGACAGTTGAACGGCCGATCATAGTAACGCCACGGCCAATCTCACAGCAACTACTTTGCCGGTAACTTTTGCAATCGACTACCGGACGTCAACAAATACGTAACACTGACTGTCCGGTACTTTACAACTGGAAGGTCAACCATTCAGGAGGTTAACCACCAGACACATTAACACCCGGTACTTTAACAACCGGACGCATAAAGACGTGCAAAGTCGGCTGCCTCAACGCAGCTTGACAGCCGACCCGTAAAAGTTGCTTCTTTTACTCTTCTTCACCTTCAACGATGACAGTTACTTTTACGTCAACTTCTGCATGAATATGTATATTGATTTCATGCTCGCCAGTAGTACGTAACGGACCATCGGGGAGGCGCAACTCGCGCTTTTCCACCGGTGTGTACTTCGCTGTCAGCGCCTGTGCGATCTCATCACCACCGACAGAACCGAACAGCTTGCCTTCGTTACCTGATCTGGCAAGTACCGTCACTGAAGCACCTTCAAGTGCCGCTGCACGCTGCTTAGCGCCTGCGAGTTGCTCAGCCTGCTGAGCTTCATACTCGGCACGACGCTGCTCAAAGTCAGCAAGATTTTCCTTGGTTGCCAGACGCGCTTTACCAGACGGCAGCAGGAAGTTGCGTGCGAAGCCCGGTCGAACTTCAACCAGATCACCAAGGCCACCGACGTTGCCGAT
>CAYPDN010000450.1:1815-3256 GCA_964409445.1 uncultured Granulosicoccaceae bacterium | reverse complement strand
TTGATCTGGTGCTGGATCTTGGTGATCTGCCAATGTTGCGACAGGAAGTGCTGCCTTTCGGTTATATAGCAACAGGTAACAATGAATCTGCAATAGATGCTGCGTGCAAAGAGCTTGCAGAGCTGCAGGGTGAATTTGAGAAACCCAAGTACTTTGAATACGACGCATCTATTTGCGCACATTCAAGAAGCAGCATTACAGCCTGTACCAATTGCCTTGATGTATGTGGTACCGGTGCAATAACAAGTGATGGTGAAGGCATTAAGATTGAGCCCTACCTTTGTCAGGGTTGTGGTAGCTGTGCAAGCAATTGCCCAAGCGGCGCTGTTCGTTACGCTTATCCGGCGCCCGCAGATGCATTGTCTCAGCTGACCGAGTTGTTAAAGCCGCGACAGGAAGACGGCCTTGCAACAGTGGTTTATTTTCACGATGTAGAATCCGGCGCTGAGCGACTGGAGTCTTTTAAATCAGAACTTGCTCGGGAAGTTTTGCCGCTTGCGGTCGAGGAAGTCGCAAGCGTTGGTATGGATGTCTGGTTGGCGGCAATTGCTTATGGGGTGAGTGCTATAGCCATTGATGCGCCGTCTGCTGATACAGGAGCCGGGCGGGCGTTGAAAGCTCAGGTTGATACAGCAAATAAACTTTTGTCCGGATTGGGTGTTGGCGAACGGCTGGCGCTGATCAATGGTGTGGATCCGGATGAGATAAACACATTTGCTGCCACTGAGTATCGGGCTATTCCATTTGCGACTTTTAAGTCGTTTAATGACAAACGACAAACGATCCGCAGCGCGATAGATCATATTGCGGAGCATTGCCCGCCGACGAGTGACTTTGTAGCTCTGTCTGAGGAATCGGCATTCGGTGAGGTAAAAGTTGATAAATCCTCTTGTACACTATGTCTTGCCTGCGTCACGGTCTGTCCAGGAAGTGCGTTGCAGGATGGCGATACGTTGCCGCAGCTCAACTTCATCGAGAGCCAGTGTCTGCAGTGTGGGTTGTGCGAAAAAGCCTGCCCGGAAAGCGCAATAAGCCTGAGTGCACGCTTTCTATATGACTCAGAAGAAGCACGTAAGCCGCGTGTGCTTAATGAGGAAACACCGTTTAATTGCATTGTCTGCAATACGCCGTTCGCGACTCATCAAATCATAGGACGTATGCAGGCTAAGCTCGCAGACCATTGGATGTTTAAAGACGACAGTGCCGTTCGGCGACTTAAGATGTGTGAGGATTGTCGAGTCAAGGACATCTTCGAGCAGGCCGAATCCGGCATTGATGTGCACAAATGACAATTACAATATGGGGCTGGAAAAAGGTCTGAAATAAGAGCAGACTGGAGATCTAGAGGAACAGGCAGCTCATTGCATGCACGTTGAAATGGCAAGCAAAGATGTAAGCAAAAGCCCTCAAACTGGCACCACTGCAAACACCACTGCAAACA
>CAYPDN010000450.1:0-1715 GCA_964409445.1 uncultured Granulosicoccaceae bacterium | reverse complement strand
CACCACTGCAAACACCACTGCAAACAATGGGGCCAGCAACAGGGCTGGCAGTGCGATCATCAAGGTCAGCACTGAAAGTGAAGTTGCGTCTCGCGAAGCTGAGATCGCGGCAGCTCTTGACCGTTCCAACCTCTATACCTCGCTCGGTGCACTGCTGGCTGCACCAGCCACAGAAGAGCACTGCGCTCTGTTGCGCGAACTTCCTGAAATTGAGCAACCCCAGTCTTCGATGGAAATGGCGTGGGCGTTGTTGCGCAAATCTGCTTTTGATTACACCCAGGATCAAATCAACGATGAATATCATCAGCTTTTCATCGGCCTTGGTCGCGGTGTTGTGGTGCCCTACGGCTCCTGGCATCTGACTGGCTTCCTGATGGAAAAACCGCTGGCTCAGTTGCGCTCTGACCTGCGCGCGCTTGGTTTTGAACGAAGTGAGGGCGTCAGTGAAACTGAAGATCACATCGCTTCACTGTGCCAGGCAATGTCTGCAATCATCATGGCAGATGAAATAGATTTTGATACGGAGTGTTCGTTTTTTAACGAGCACATTGCTTCGTGGTCGGAGGATTTTTTCAAACAGGTTGAAGATGCGTCGTGTGCGGGTTTTTACCGCGCCGTCGCAAATCTGGGTAAGAGTTTTATAGAGGTAGAAAAACGTTATTTGACAATGTCGATTTAGCAGTAGTCGATTTAGCAGTTTGGTTTGAATTGAAATAAGAATCCGGATTGACGTCGCGATACCCGTCAATTCAAAACAGGTAATCGGTAACAGGAGGCATGGTAATGAGCAAGAAATTCATCAAGTCTGAAAGGCGTAAGTTTTTAAAAAGCGCAGTCGTCGCTGGTGGTGCTGCAAGTGCCGCGGCAATAGCGCCAAACGCAACAGCAGCTGAAATCGAGGCACCAGTGAAAGTGCTGGATAAGGCTGATAAAGGCTATGAAGAGAACGACTACATTCGTAACTACTACGATCGTGCTCGGTTCTGACTGACTGAACAACGGAGAATATAAATGAAACTCAAAAGAAAGGTAGAGTCAGCCAGTACCGAGCTTAACGGTTCGGCGTCTGCTGAAGACTCAAGTGCTGGTTTGGGATTGTTCGGGCGTGCGGTAAATCGCCGGACATTTTTACGTCACTCTGGTGTGACTGCCGGCGGCGCGGCGCTGGCAACTGTTGCAGCTCCTGCAATGGTAACCAAGGTAAGGGCTGCAGAAACTTCACCGAAAGATGGTGTGGATACAGAGATCAAACTTTCTGTGTGTACTCACTGCTCTGTCGGTTGTGGTGTTGTTGCTGAAGTTCAGGACGGAGTCTGGACAGGTCAGGAACCGGATTACGATTCACCACTGAACATTGGTGGCCACTGTGCCAAAGGTGCTTCGGTTCGTGAACACGGCCATGGCGAGAAACGCGTTAAGTACCCGATGAAACTTACTGGCGGCAAGTGGAAGAAAGTCAGCTGGGAAGAGGCCATTGAAGACATTGGCGATCAGATGCTCGACATTCGTGAAGAGTCTGGTCCTGATTCAGTGTATTGGCTGGGTTCTGCGAAATTCAATAACGAACAGTCGTACATGTTTCGCAAGTTCGCGGCCATGTGGGGTACGAACAACGTAGACCACCAGGCGCGAATCTGTCACTCGACCACAGTTGCAGGGGTTGCTAACACCTGGGGCTACGGTGCAATGACAAACTCCTACAACGATATGCACAA
>CAYPDN010000449.1:0-3286 GCA_964409445.1 uncultured Granulosicoccaceae bacterium | reverse complement strand
ATAAATTCATTAAACTCAAACTTTGGCACCGCGTGCCATCACGGCCTGTGCGAGATCAAGGAAGCTATTGATCTGGCTTTCAGAAACGCTGAAAGCATACGGGTAACTTGCCCCCGCGGAACAAACTACAGTGGTAAGCCCGGATGGCACGATCAACATTCGGAAGATGTTAGTTTAAAGCGTTTTCCGTTGTTGGTACCCATACCAGTGCCTGCAAACGGTTTTAGTGGACGAATAGCACTAAGCCGCTTTCTGGTAGGCACGGGTAATCGGCACTATGAACCCTATCACATGGATTTACCAAACGATGTATTTGCCTGTGTAGAAAACAACAGGATTATTAAATTTGAAGGCTCGGAAGTTGATGTTGAACGAGTTGAAAATCACTACCGGCGCGTTAGCGAACAGTTTGATGTCGATCCATGGCATGTGGATTCGTGGCATGCCGGCATTCATCCCGGATGTAATTTTGAAGCAGACGCTCGGGAAAATGTATTGCGTTGGTCAGCTACCGCTTTCGGTAACCCGCGAATTCTTCATTTTCACACCTGTGGGCAATATGCTCCAGGTGAGGTAAGCTGGAATGTACTTGATCCTACTGTATATCTCGATGATATCGCTGTGTGGGAAGCAGGCAGGTTGCATGTAGACCGAATTTCAGATGGCGCAAAAATACTGTCACGTCATCCCAAACTGGCGGCACTTTACAGCAGTCCGGAATTCAAAATTGGCCTTACAGGTTAGCCCCTGGTTTAAGTGAAAGAGTAAGATGGGAAACAGGCTGCGAATGGCCATCGATATTGGTGGCACATTCACCGACACGGTACTGATAGATTCTAACCAGTCTATCGTGGCATCAACGAAAACACTGACCTCTCATGATAATCCGGCTGATGCTGCGGTCGCTGGTGCTCAAAAAGCTTTTGATCAGGCAAGTGTGGTACCAGACCAGGTTGCCGGATTTGTACACGGCACAACCCTCGCCACAAATGCTCTCATTGAGAAGCGAGGTGCGGTAGTCGCGATAATTACTACCGAAGGCTTTCGCGATATTCTCGAAATTGCCTATGAGAGACGTTACAGCCAATACGATATTAATCTTGAAAAACCGGATTTTCTGGTTCCTCGTGATCGTACCTTTACAATTAAAGAGCGTATGTCGGCTGGCGGTGAGGTGCTGATAGATCTTGATGAGTCAGGGGTTCCCCAACTTATCGATGCTTTGCAGTCAGGTGGCATAGATGCAGTGGCGATCTGTCTGCTACATGCTTACGCAAATAATAAGCATGAACTAAAGCTGAGGTCGTTAATACAAGCTGCATGCCCGGAGATTGCTGTATCTATATCATCTGAAGTCAGTCCGGAAGCTCGTGAGTTTGATCGACTCTCGACCACTGTTGCCAATGCCTACATTCAACCTTTGATGCAACAATACCTTGGGGCATTTGAACGACAATTCAAATCTGCGGGTGTTGTGTGCCCGATTCTGATGATGACAGCCAGTGGCGGCATGACCACTATTAGCACCGCTGCAAGACTGCCTATTCGACTGGTAGAATCGGGACCGGCCGGTGGTGCTATCCTCGCCGCAAAAACTGCTCGAATGTGCAATCTCAATAATGTGCTTTCATTCGACATGGGTGGTACAACTGCGAAGCTCTGTCTTATTGATAACGGTATACCGCAAACGTCCCGTCACTTTGAAATAGCGCGTGCAGCGCGTTTTATTAAAGGATCCGGCATGCCTGTGCGTGTGCCGGTGGTCGATATGATTGAGATTGGCGCAGGTGGCGGATCAATAGCTGGTGTAGACAGGCTCAGGCGACTCAACGTTGGGCCACGCAGCGCAGGATCAGAGCCCGGCCCGGCAGCATTTGGCAGGGGCGGTACAGAACCTACAGTGACCGATGCTGATATCGTACTTGGATATATTCAGGCAGAGGTATTTGCCGAAGGTCAGTTTAAGATTGATGAGCAAGTGGCTGCACAGGCGATTGCAAAGTCCATTGGCAAGCCTTTGTCTATAGAGGTTGCTGAAGCAGCTGAAGGCATAAGTAGAATTGTTGATGAAAACATGGCAAGCGCTGGCCGGATGCATGCAGTTGAGTCTGGTAAGGACCTCGGTACCCGTACCATGATTGCCTTCGGTGGCAACGGACCATTGCATGCCTGCCGTGTTGCACGCGCGGCCGGCATTTCATCGGTGTTGATTCCCGTGAGTCCCGGTGTTGGGTCTGCAGTCGGATTTCTGTATGCACCGGTTTCTTTTGAAATTGTGCAGAGTCGATATTGTCTGTTATCTGCGATGGATATCAACTCCATTAATAACTTGCTTGGTTCTATGCAGCAAGAAGCAACTGATATCGTACGTCTTGGCGCGACAGACGCAGCACTGCAGACAACACGCACTGCGTTTATGCGCTATCAGGGTCAGGGTCACGAGATTGAAATAGAGTTGCCGGACCGGAAAGTGGCTGAGACCGATCTTGATTCGCTAAAACTTAAATTCGAACATGCCTATGCAGAACAGTTTTCAAGACCGGTTCCGGGTATGGCAATCGAAATACTGAACTGGTCAGTGGTGGTCTCTACTAACACTCTGCATGAGACATCGCAAAAACTAATAGATCGTACTCGTACCGTCGAGACAACACAAAGCGTGACTATTTACTGTGATGTTGACAGTGTGGAACGATCTGCCGGGGTTATATCGCGTACGGAGCTGAAGCCAGGTGATGAACTACACGGACCTGTTCTTATTACCGAAACTCAGACGACCACTTTTGTCGCGAGTGACTTTAAAGTATGTGTTGATGGAAGTAACAACCTCGTACTAACGCGTCAGTCAATGCGGGAGGCATCATGAGCACTCACTCGCCCGCACAACTGCAGGTAATGTGGAACCGACTGCTGGCGCTGGTCGAAGAACAAGGCCAGACATTAATTCGTGCCGCATTTTCACCCATTGTGCGCGAGTGTGGAGATATATCGGCCGGCGTATTCGATGCACGCGGACGTATGCTTGCTCAGGCGGTAACCGGTACGCCCGGGCACATCAACACTATGGCGGAAGCGGTTAAATCACTGCATGAGATTTTTCCGACGCAATTGATGAAACCGGGTGATATCTACATGACCAATGATCCGTGGCTTGCATCTGGTCACCTGAATGATTTTTTATTGATGATGCCGGTGTTTTATAAGCAAAGGGTAGTTGGCTTTACTTCCTGTACTTCACATCTGGTTGATCTGGGCGGACAGGGCATGGGACCGGAAGGATCAGACA
>CAYPDN010000448.1:0-3289 GCA_964409445.1 uncultured Granulosicoccaceae bacterium | reverse complement strand
ATCACCCAATTGGGGTATGCTTGTGGGCTATTGGGTACGTACCATTTCGTCAGTGGTAATGTGGTACAGAGTAGAAGGAATGTCTACCCGCACTGAATTTTAGGAATCACATTGCATCATATAATTAAAGTGGTTGTACGCTGGATCGCATCATCGGCTATTAAGCTTCTTCGAGTACCTGCTGTTGGCAAAGGCATAGTGCGTGTTCCTTTCCTGCATAGACGTATCAACAGATTCGTTATAAACCGCATGGCGCTGGTTACAAGAACGCGCCCTCATCCGTTTTCCACGCAATCCGCCTTTACGTCATGGTCGAGTCTTACCGACAAAACCTGGTCTGCGAGACATCTGCCCGTTTCTGCCATCGATCAATCCTCGCTACCGGGCTGGGAGGGCGAGAACGGGCTTCGACCACTGTTTGAACGGCAGGATGGGGAACAGAGGATGTGTCCCAAATCAACACTGTTGTTTGTAACGTTTGCGCAGTACCTGACGGACGGGTTTATTCGCACGGTTCCGGAGAAAGACCCGGACACCGGCAGCGCGGATGAAGAAAATAGAAAACGCAACACATCTAATCACGAAATTGATATGTGTCCGTTGTATGGTCGTACTGTCGATCAAACGAATGCTTTGCGAATTCAAAATCCCTCGCCCGCTGAGCGAGGACGGCTCAGATCACAAGAGATCGACGGAGAAGAGTTTCCGCCGTTTCTATTTGAAAATGGTGTCGTTAATCCTGTTTACGATGTGCTCGATACACCGCTCGGGCTGCGTGAAATAATTCAAAACTGTGAGAGCGATAATCCCGCTATTGCGACTTACGCGAAGTTTATTCGGGACAAATTGTTTGCGGTTGGTGGAGACCGGGTCAATTCGGTACCGCAGGTCTCACTGATGAATACGCTATGGTTGCGTGAGCACAATCGACTGGCTTTTGAACTGGCTTCTCAACATGAGTCATGGTCCGATGATCAGGTCTTTGAAACTGCTCGTAATATTGTGATTGTGGAGTTCATAAAAGTCGTCGTCGAAGACTATATCAACCATATAGCTCCAATAGCTGTGCCACTGATGGCGGACTCATCTATCGCATGGGAGGCGCCCTGGAACAAAGCAAACTGGATAACGACTGAATTCAGTCTCTTATACCGCTGGCACGCATTGGTACCTGACTCGATACGCTGGGGGGATAGTGATTATTCGATGGGCCCCGGTTACCTGATGAATAATATGCCGCTTATTACAAGTGGTTTAAAGAGAGCGTTTGAAGATCTGAGCTCTCAAAAAGCAGCCGAACTTGGCCCACGCAATACCAATGAGCACCTGGTTGAGATTGAAAATAACTCTATAAGACAAGGCCGCATCTGTCAGCTGGCGTCGTATAACGAATATCGCAAATACCTGGGCCGCAAACCGGTATCAAATTTTTCAGCGGTAAGCAGTGATCCATTTGTGGTCAGCCAACTTGAGCGTGCTTACCGCGATGTCGACGAGATTGATTTCTTTGTCGGTATATTTTGCGAAGATAGAATTGTGGATTCACCGTTGCCGCAAACAATATTTTCGTTTGTGGCACTCGATGCGTTTACGCAGGCATTGACAAACCCGCTCTTGTCAGAGCATGTATTCAGTACTGGAAGTAACTCAAAGGACTCTACTTTTAGCAGTTATGGAAATGAACAAATACGCTCCTGTAAATCGCTGAAGGATATTGTTATGCGAAATATTAAAGATGCAGACAATCTTGGCTTTGTAGGAATGACCCAGCAAGGCTGGGTGCCGAGCCGGAACTGATGTCACGTGTTTCGCTGCCCGTTTTTGTTTCAGCAGACTAGTTTTGTTTCAATAGATTAGTTGTTTATTTCGATAACGAAGGAGACTGAGGTATGAGTGCCACAGTAGAGAAAGCATCGAGTAAAGATGCAGGTGCCACTGATGGTCCGATAGCGCGATTCGGAAAGTTTCTGATTAACAACTATCCGGATTTTTTGTTTGGTGTGATACGAAATACCCGTCCGAATTTGTCTTTACCGGGTTCTGGCGGGCCGGTGTTTGTCACCCGTTATTACGATGTTTGTGAAGCACTGAACAGACCTGAATTTTTTAATGTCATTTATGCACCGATGATGGATCCTTCGGTCGGGCCTTTCATGCTGGGTAGAGACGACACCACGATAAACCAGCGTGATAAAGGAATAATGCGCGCATTGATCCAACGCGAGGATTTACCTCGAGTTCGCGACTTGGTTGCACGCATAACCAAAGATGCCATAAGACCGCACCTGAGTAATGGCGAAATCGATGTTGTAAAGCACGTGTCCAGACATGTGCCTATGCGGTTAACTGGCAACTACTTTGGATTTCCCGGTCCGGATATCGACACTATGCTTCGCTGGTCGTTTACGACACAGCACGATATGTTTCGCAATGCCGATGAGAATAAGCAAGTTCACGAAGCTAATCTTCAGTCTGGTCGCGAGATGAAATCCTATCTGGACACCTGGATACCGCAGCGGCGTGAGGAGCTTAAAATAAATCCGGAACTGGACGATATACTGTGTCGTCTTTTAAAGCTTGAGACTCCAAAAGAGATAGGATTTGGAGAGCAACGCATCGCAAGCAACATCATGGGTACTCTTGTCGGCGGCGGTGAAACGACTTCTCAAGCGGTTGCACAAATACTCGTACAATTATTTAAACGCCCGGCACAACTGAGAGGCGCTATTGATGCTGCCAAAGCGGGTGATGATGAGACTCTGTACGCCTATTGTTGGGAGGCGCTGCGTTTTGATCCGATTACTCCATTCGTAGCAAGACTTTGCGTTAAGGATTATAAGCTTGCAAGCGGAACACTGCGCAGCTTGAAAGTCAAAGCGGGTCAGACCGTACTAATAAGTACAAGATCCGCGATGAAAGATGGCCGAGTATTGCAATCGCCTCGAAGCTTTCGCATAGACAGGCCTGAATATCATTACCTGAATACTGGTTATGGCCACCATACCTGCCTGGGTGATCATGTAAGTCGCGTGCAGGTACCGGAAATGATTAAACACTTGTTATTGCTACCGGGTGTCAGGCAGCACCAGGGGATTACAACGGACGGGAGCCCCCATCTTGCGCGAGGTGAAAAGAGTCCGTTTCCTGAATCTTACGTTCTCAAATTTGATGCCCGGTAACTGTCGATACCAAACCAGGACCTACATAGCTAATTGAATCAGTTGTTGGCACCAGTACATCTCGGGGCTTAGTTCAGTTAGTACCTGTCTCTGCGACGAATTAAATTGTC
>CAYPDN010000447.1:0-3311 GCA_964409445.1 uncultured Granulosicoccaceae bacterium | reverse complement strand
GACGGCAAAGAAGACTTCTACGGCTTTCCGTTCAAAATGGATCTGAAGTCTCTGGTCTGGTACTCACCTGAACAGTTTGAAGATAATGGCTACGAAATTCCAGATACCATGGAAGGCCTGATTGCCCTGTCTGATCAAATGGTCGAAGACGGCAACACACCATGGTGCATCGGCGTGGAGTCCGGTAACGCAACTGGCTGGACGGCAACAGACTGGATGGAAGATTTGATGCTTCGCACCACAACACCTGAAAACTACGACCGCTGGGTATCTAACGACCTTCCGTTCAACAGCCCTGAAGTGCTGAACGCAATGGAAGTATATGGCAAGTTCTCTCGCAATGACGACTACGTTGCCGGCGGTGCTTCTTCGGTTGCTACGACATTTTTTGGTGATGCGCCTAAAGGTCTTTTCTCAAGCCCGGCTTCATGCATGATGCATCGACAGGCATCGTTCATACCTGCATTCTTCCCTAACAAAGGTGAAGAAGTGGCGAACGGCGAAGCAGATTTCTTCTACTTCCCACCTTACGAAGATGCCGATCTGGGCAACCCGGTACTGGGTGCTGGCACACTTTGGACGATGACCAAAGACAGTCCTGCAACACGTGCATTCTTTGAATACATGAAAGAAGCGTCTGCACATGAAGCCTGGATGCAGCAAGGTACTTTCCTGACAGCACACAAAGGTGCAGACTTAAGTGCTTACGCAACCCCTGCACTGCGCAAGCAAGGCGAGATTCTGTCAAGCGCTACCACATTCCGTTTCGACGCCTCTGACCTTATGCCTGGTGCGATTGGCGCTGGCGCATTCTGGTCTGAAATGACCGCTTTCGCTAACGGACAGGATGCCAAAACTACCGCTGATAACATCCAGTCAGCATGGGATGCAATTAAATAGTTGTGCTTAGAGAGACTCGAATCAATCGAGTCTCTTGTTATTAAAAGCGCGCGCCTTGCCACAATAAGGCGCGCACTTTTTCCTGAACTTTCCCCCGGACTACACAATGAGCTCACTCAGGCCAATCATTGCCGGTAATGGCCTGGCCATCGCACTAACTATCATCTTTGTATTACCGATAACCGGTGTTCTGGCTTATTTAATTTCGTCTCCAATAGATGGCTGGATGACTCAATTCGGCAGCTGGCTTCACGAAACCCGAAACTGGTCTTTTTCAACGTTCGACACAGAACAACGATTTGCAAAAATCGGCTTTGCGATTCGATCAATCTTTATTGCCCTCGGCCTGTCATTTCTCTATTTCTGGCTCAGCAACTGGCTTAACCAGGGGCTTGCTCGGTACTCATCTAAAGGATCTTCAGGGCGAGAAGCTACAATTCTCGAAGCGATACAGCCATGGATTTTTGTCGGCCCCGCCATAGTACTGTTGTTACTTTTTCTATTTATACCCGCGTTCTCTACACTCAGTCTTTCATTTCAGGAAGCGGATGGTGCCAGAACTGTACGCAACTATGCATTCCTGTGGGATTCCTCAGCACTCGGCTATTCACAGTTTCGCTTTGCCATGCGCAACAGTGTTATGTGGCTGGTACTGGTGCCTGCCGTATGCATTTCCTTAGGCCTGCTTATAGCGGTACTGGCAGATTCAACGCGCTGGGGTATCGTTGCTAAAACCCTTATTTTTGTACCGATGGCAATTTCCTTTGTAGGTGCTGCGGTAATCTGGCGCAACATATTTGCCGGTGGCGGTATCCAGCCTCAGGAGGCAATTAACGGACTCACACCGTCCTACCAGATTGGTTTACTTAAATCACTGCTTGGGCACACAGCGGCCTACAATGAACCTTTATACAGTTTAAAGTTCTGGGGCAATTTCTTTTTAATGTGGATTCTGGTCTGGGTGCAGACAGGCTTTGCGATGGTGATTTTTTCAGCTGCCCTGCGCGGTGTTTCAGAAGATACTATTGAAGCTGCGAAGATCGACGGCGCCAACCCGTTCCAGCTGTTTTTCCGCATCAAGCTGCCACAGATATATTCAACTGTTGTAGTGGTCTGGACCACACTGGTCATACTGGTGTTGAAGATGTTCGACATACCGTATGCACTGTCAGCCAACGACGACGACAAACTACTGCTTGCCACAATGATGGAAAACGCCCGCAATAACTGGTCAGTAGGTGGCGATAACGTTGAAAATCTATTTGCCGCAATCGCAGTAATGCTAATGGTCACTGTCATACCTAACATGATCTTCAACGCAAGACGCATCAGACGCGAACAAAAAGAGCTCGGGCACTAATGACTCGCATACTCAAAAATGTAGTTCTGTTGCTAATCGTTTTTATCTGGGTGGTGCCGTTTATAGCACTGGTCACAACATCGCTGCGCTCCGAAACCGCATCAAAAACTTCGGGTTTCTGGACGGCCTTCACTCCGACGGAACTGGGTCATCGATTCGCCACACACGACAAAGGCAATACAGAACCCTTTGTCACCATGAGTGGAAATATTTTTGAACGGCTCAATGGCGACCGTGAGAGCTATAAAGTCGCGGGCAACGCGAAATCAATTCTGTTTAAAGGTCGCGTGCCCGACCCCGAGAAAGAAGGCAAAACCAAACTGATCCGCAAGCTGATCTTTGCCGGCGACGTGATGGATGTGCGAGGTGGCGAGTTTGTCTTTCAATCCAACGGTGATTTTACCTGGACATTCCCCGAGGCCACTGCACCTAAACCTAAAAACCTGGATACCTTCATCGATCAGGAGCCGGTATTTGGAACCGACGCGTATATAGAAGTATTGTTTGAAAACAAGAATGTTCCCAACGCACTAATCTCTTCTTTTATTGTGACCATTCCCGCCACGATCATTCCAATCACAATCGCCGCATTCGCCGCGTACGCCTTTGCATGGATGCGGTTTCCCGGTCGCGACTGGCTGTTTGTACTGGTGGTGTCATTGATGGTAGTACCCACGCAGCTTGCGTTTTTACCAGTGCTGCAGGGCTTTAGCGGCATCGCCTCCTGGGCGACATCACTCAATGCATGGATGACAGATTGCGAAGCAACCAGAACCTGTCAGGTCGCATCCAAATCGTTTGCGAGTTTATGGGTTACCCATACCGCATTCGGATTGCCACTCGCCATTTACCTGCTGCGCAATTACATTGTCGGGCTGCCTAAAGAGCTGCTTGAAAGCGCGCGCGTGGATGGCGCAAGCCATCTGCAGATTTTCACCCGTATGATCATCCCGCTATCGGTACCGGCACTGGCTTCTTTCAGCATTTTTCAATTTCTATGGGTTTGGAACGATCTTATCGTGGCACTGTATATTGGACCGGCAGATTCTGC
>CAYPDN010000446.1:0-3330 GCA_964409445.1 uncultured Granulosicoccaceae bacterium | reverse complement strand
TCACTTTGGCGGCGGTTTTTTCAGCGAGTGCGGCGGTCGCGATTGCGAGCTTTTTGGTGAAAGAACCGGACCGCGCGCTGCCGGCAAAAATGAGTAGTCTGGTGTCTGTCATTGACGGTTGTATCCTGTTCTAATACGCCCTTCTGGAAAGGGTGAATGATGAGAGTTTAGTTGCAGGTTACTGCTTTTTAGTTTATTTCACGCTTCCCAAATATAAGCAAAAATAATAACAACGGGACATAAAGAATAACATGCGGTTGGCAGGTTTAGTTTTAGAATTTCTTTTTGCCGTGTTGCTGATTCTTTTTGTAACACTCTGTGGCTACTTTTATTTGTCACCCGCCTTTGGTGCGTCACCCTCAGGTGAGGCGTTAGCGAGCATACAAAAATCCTCCAATTACAACGGCAGGCGTTTTGAAAATCTTGTGCCTACGGTACGCAACACCCGCGAAAAGGGCGATGCGCTTAAACTCTTAGGGGAATTTTTTTCACCACCTGTTGATAAAAATCCGCAACAACCGTTGCCAGCTGAGAAGTTCGATCGCGCACTTCTGCAGAACGGCAGGTTTGTTTGGCTGGGTCACTCAACTGTGTTGTTCAAAACCGCCGGTAAAACCGTACTGTTTGATCCGGTATTTCACAGGGCTTCTCCGTTTCCGGTGTTTGGTGAACCGTTTGAAATGACACAGACCCAGACTTTATCCGATTTGCCGTTGATAGATGTAGTGCTGATCTCTCATGATCACTACGATCATCTGGATCACCTGACCATCGCAAAACTGAACTCTATGACCGCACGATTTTTAGTGCCACTGGGAATTGGCTCGCATTTACAGCGATGGGGTGTGGCTGAAAATAAAATAACGGAATTAGACTGGTATGAAACCGAATCTGTTGAAGAAGTAGCTTATACACTGACTCCATCTAGGCACTACAGCGGCCGTGGCATCAGTGATGACAGATTAACACTATGGGGCTCATGGGTAGTGAAGTCAGATGAACTTAACGTCTGGTTCAGTGGTGATGGCGGATATTTTTCAGAGTTAAAAAGGATTGGTGAGAACTACGGGCCGTTTGATATCGCCTTTATAGAAAATGGTGCGTATAACCCGGGTTGGGCGCAAATACATATGATGCCGGAGCAATCGGTGCAGGCAAGCATTGATGTTCAGGCTGAAGTATTTTTTCCTATTCACTGGGGTAAATTTGATCTGGCGACTCATCGGTGGGATGAACCGATAAAGCGTGCAAAAATTGCAGCAAATAAGCGTGGCGTAACTATGTATACCCCGGTAGTCGGACAGGTTTTTTCAGTCACAGAGTCTGCAAGCAATGACGTTACTAAACCGTGGTGGGAGTTGTCCGGGCTCTAAAGACTACGGCTACACCTGGTAGTTTCTTCTTAACTTCCACATTGAGTAAATGCCAAACGCAGGCCCTAACGCAAGCGATGCCATCAGCAATGGCCATCCGATTTTTGCAACGACCAATGGTGTGAGTTGTACGGTAATAGTGGTAAGCGTAAAGCCCAGTGCTGTTTGAAAAGTCATTAGTGAGCCTGCTTTGTCTGCCGGTGCATGATCTGCAACAAGCGCTGAGAACTGGGCAGAGTCTGGAATAATAAATATTCCCCACAGAATGGCGATTGCTATCGTCAGCCATATAGCACCGCCAAAAGTCAGCGCGAATAATATAGCGCTCAAGCCACTGATTGCCATGGCAATGATGGTGAGCTCTGCTTTACCGATTCGGTCTGCAACCAGACCTGCGAGCGGGCAGCTGATCGCACCAAGTCCAATTACTACAAAAGTGGTTATCTTTGCCAGATCTTCAGCTTGAGCCTGTGGCATTTGATGCGTGAAGCTTACCGCCAGTGCAACACTGATCCATGCCCACATGGCATACAGTTCCCACATGTGTCCGAGGTAGCCGCCGTAGGCGCGTCGGATAGATTGGTTGGTCCATGCTTCGGTGAGTGCCTTTGCATCAAACTTTGATTGCGAGCTGTGAAAGGGACCGTTTTCTGTTTTTAGTACCAATAGCGCACCGATAACAGACAGTGCAGAGGCGATAGCGACTGTCACTCGCCAGTCAGCACCGCCAAGAAAAGACAGCAGGTGAGGGGCGGCCGATCCGAGTGTTAATCCGCCAACCAGTAAGCCAACCAGCAGACCGCGGCTGCGCTGGCTCCAGCCAACCGCGATTTTCATTCCTACAGGGTAGACGCCGGCGAGAAAAGCGCCGGTTAAACCACGCAGCACCACAAACTCGATACCCGGCGTTGCGACCAGCATCAGTGCATTTGCAATTGCGGCGAGTACTGCAAACAGTGCGAGGACATGGCGCGGGTCGAACCGGTCAGCCAGGCCCAGCACTGCTGAAACCAGTGCACCAATTACAAAACCACCCTGAACTGCTGCAGACATCGCGGCCTTAACTCCATCGGACAAATTTGTTTCGCGAGACATGTCTGGCAGGATTGCAGCTGATACGAACCACAGGCTCATTGCAGCGATCTCTGCGATGATCAGCAGAGTGACGCTGCACTTCATGGCCTGTTTATCTGTGGTTGACTCTGTCATGGGGTCGCACTGTCTGCGGTTGTTTTCATTATCTGTATTGGTTGCTGGTTTTTGAATGGGAGTATAATGCAGATTGCAATTTTCAATTAATCAATCAACAAAGTTGTTGTCCGGCAGTTATAGCGGATGACTATCCTAATGTTGCTGTATATGACACTAAAGCGCGGTGGTACCAATGACTGAGTCGAGCACAGGTTTGCAATCAGACATAAAAACTCTTGTGAGTTCATTTAAGACAGTGTTGATGGCAACCAGCACTGAGGATGGGGTGCCTGAAATTAGTTACTCTCCTTATGTCATCTGTGATGGCTTATTACATGTTTTGCTGAGTGATTTATCTGTGCACACCGGCAACTTAAAAAGTAACCCTCGGGCGAGTTTATTGTTCATAGAGAGCGAGCAGGATGCAGAAAAGCTGCATGCGCGTAAAAGGGTTACCTTTAAAGTAAGTGTCGAGCAGGTTGCTCGCGATAGCGATCACTGGCGACGAGCTTTTGATGCGATGCAAGAGCGTTTCGGGGAGATTATCCCGCTGCTTGAGAGTCTGCCCGATTTCCACCTCTTTGCCATGAACACAGACTGTGCGGTACTGGTTAAGGGATTTGCCGATGCACACACGATCGAGGTCGAGTTTTCTGATCTTGACGGTTGAGGCCCGGGGTGTGAAAGCCAGAGCCCTGTGAAGTCAGTATGGGTTGTTAAGTCAGATATGGCCGGTATAAGTCAGATATGGCCGGTTAAGATATGG